>CAZBBZ010000022.1:5128-15198 GCA_964489925.1 uncultured Rhodobacterales bacterium | reverse complement strand
TCGGGTGAATATGACGCGAGCCACATGCTGACACCCATGCCTTTGGCAATGACGCTTGGCGCGGGCTCAGTCGCGGAACCCTACATCATGCCGGCGGTTGAAAACATCAACGGTCAGGCGATTGTTCTGTCAAACGAACATCTCGACAAGCGCGATCCCAAGCAGTGGAAAGGCTTCACCTTTGGGGTGCCGTTTGAATATTCCATGCACAACTTCTTGCTGCGTTACTATGTGGCGGAGTTTGGTTTGGACCCTGACGTTGATATACAAATCCGCGTGGTGCCGCCGCCTGAAATGGTTGCAAACTTGCGTGCCGGGAACCTTGATGGGTATCTGTCGCCTGATCCGTTTAACCAACGTGCGGTCTATGAAGGCATCGGCTTCCTGCACATCCTGACCAAGGAAATCTGGGAAGGTCATCCGTGCTGTGCCTTCGCTGCACCGCTGTCCTTTGCGACTGAACTGCCCAATACCTATGGCGCGTTGCTGAAATCAATCATCGACGCGACGCAATATGCGTCTAATCCGGACAATAGGGTTGAGATATCCGAGGCCATTGCGCCCACGAACTACCTCAACCAGCCGGTCACCGTGATCCAGCAGGTTCTGACCGGAACTTACGCGGATGGTTTGGGCGAGGTGAAGAAGGTGCCGGATCGCATCGACTTTGATCCCTTCCCTTGGCATTCCATGGGCGTGTGGATCCTGACGCAGATGAAGCGTTGGGGCTATATCGAGGGCGATGTGGATTATCGCGGTGTGGCCGAGCAGGTCTATCTTGCGGCGGATGCCAAGAAGGTGATGACCGATCTGGGCTATGACGCGCCCGACATCACCTATAAATCGCACACGATTATGGGCAAGACCTTTGATCCGGCCGAGCCCGAGGCCTACGTCGACAGCTTTGCGATCAAAAAGTAATGACCGCCCTGTCCGAAAACAAAAAGGCAGCCCTGTTATCAATCATCATCTTGGTTGTGGGCTGCCTGATTTGGGAAATGTCGATCCCTGCCCAAAAAGCGGCCGGTGAGCTAACAGAATACGAGTTGCTGACCGGCGGGGGCCAACCCAAAGCAGGTGTGCCGCCCCCCAGCAAGGTTCTGGGCAAAGCTTGGGAACAGCTTTCCGACCCGTTCTATGACGCCGGACCCAATGATAAGGGCATCGGTATTCAGATCGGCTATTCCATTTACCGGGTGCTGACGGGTTATTTCCTAGCGGCGATTATTGCCATCCCGCTGGGGTTTCTGATCGGCATGTCGCGGGTCGCATACAAAGCGCTGAACCCGTTTATCCAAGTGCTGCGCCCAATCTCGCCGCTCGCCTGGATGCCGCTAGCGCTGTTTATCATTCAGGATTCTGAGGCCTCGGCGATTTTCGTGATTTTTATCTGCTCGATCTGGCCGATGTTGATCAACACCGCCTTTGGCGTGGCGGCGGTGCGCGAAGACTGGGTGAACGTCGCCCGCACCCATGAACTTAGCCCCATTAAAACAGCCCTGACCGTGATTTTGCCCGCCGCCGCACCGACCATTGTGACGGGCATGCGCATCTCAATCGGAATCGCGTGGCTGGTGATTGTCGCTGCTGAAATGCTCGTGGGAGGAACTGGGATTGGCTATTATGTCTGGAACGAGTGGAACAACCTCGACCTCACATCCGTGATCTTTTCAATCCTGATGATCGGTATTGTGGGCATGTTGCTCGACGCCATGTTCGCGCTTTTACAGCGCCGTGTTGCTTACGTCGAATAGGAGGTCCGCATGAAACCGTTTCTAAGTATCGAAAACATGACCCAGCGCTATCCAGATGGCGCCGGGGGCGAGCTGACCGTTTTCGAAAACAGCAGCTTTGGGGTTGAGAAGGGCGAGTTTGTCGTCATCTTGGGCCACTCCGGTTGCGGTAAATCCACCATCATGAACATCCTTGCGGGCCTAAGTGAGCCGACCGAGGGCGTCGTGATTATGGATGGCCAAGAAATCAAAGGCCCTAGCCTTGATCGCGGCGTGGTGTTCCAGAACTATTCGCTTTTGCCATGGCTGACGACGCTGAAGAACGTCACCTTTGGTGTGGCGGCGCGATACCCGAAGTGGAGCAAAGCTGAGGTAATCGCCCATTCGACCAAGTTCCTCGCAATGGTGGGACTAGAGGGCGATGTGATCCACCGCAAGCCGAGCCAGCTATCGGGCGGGATGCGTCAGCGGGTGTCTATCGCGCGGGCCTTTGCCAATGAGCCGAAGCTCTTGCTGCTCGATGAACCTTTCGGTGCGCTTGATGCGCTAACCCGTGGCACGATCCAAGACGAGCTGTTGCAGATTTGGGGCCAGACCGAACAGACGGTCTTTATGATCACTCACGACATTGACGAGGCGATTTTGCTGGCCGACCGCATATTGCTGATGACCAACGGTCCTTTCGCGCGCGTCGCAGAAAGCGTTGAAATTACCATCCCGCGTCCGCGCAACCGGACGGAAATCGTCGATCACCCAAACTACTACGCAATCCGCAACCATCTGGTGCAGTTCCTGGGCATCCGGTCCAAGGAACTAGCCGGAAAAGAGAATACGGACGAAGGCCCGAACAAGCCGACCAGCGTGCGGATTGATAAAACGAAACCTGCCAGCGGCCCGGATGGTGACAGCCCGGTGTTGAAGGCCGTGAATACATAACTTTGAAGATATAAGCGAAAGGCATCCCGATGACTGATATGATGACCAAAGAAGACGTAACCGCCATGATTATTTCGGCTAAGAAACAGGCTGGGATGACATGGGAAGGCATCGCTGAAAAGATCGGCATGTCGCCGGTTTGGACCCACTCGGCCTCTATGGGCATGAACGCCTTTCCGCCTGAAAAAGCGGCGTTGATGGTCAAGGTCATGGGCCTGCCACAAGAGGCGGAAAGCGTGTTGATCGAAAGCCCCACCAAGGTCTGGGAGCAAGCGGTGCCAACTGATCCATGCATCTATCGCTTTTATGAAATCGTGGGTGTCTACGGGGATACGCTAAAGACGCTGATCCAAGAGAAATTCGGCGATGGCATCATGTCTGCGATTGATTTCGACATGACCGTGACCCGCGTGGAAAACCCAAAAGGCGACCGGGTGAAGGTTGAAATGTCTGGCAAGTTCTTGGGCTATAACAGCTGGTAAGCTTACGGGATTGAAATCATGACCAGAGCGCCGGTGCCACCCTTTTCCTACGATGATGCTGTGCAAAAAGTGCGCATGGCGGAAAACGCTTGGAATACCCGCGATCCGAGTAAGGTGGCGCTGGCCTATACGCCGGACACGCGCTGGCGCAATCGCTCAACCTTCCTGAACGGCCGCGCCGAGGTTGAGGCGTTTCTGACGGAAAAATGGGCGCTTGAGACAGAGTATCGGTTGATCAAAGAGATTTGGGCCCATAGTGAAAACCGCATCGCGGTGCGGTTCTGCTATGAGTATCGCGACAAAGACGGCCAGTGGTTCCGCGCCTATGGCAATGAAAACTGGGAGTTTGACGAGGGCGGCTATATGGCGGTGCGTCATGCCTCGATCAACGACTTAGCGATTGCCGAAAGCGAACGCCTGTTCCATTGGCCACACGGCCCACGCCCAGAGGGTGCGCCGGGGCTGACCGAACTCGGCCTCTAACTTGGCTCTACCCCGTCTTAGACGTTAACAGTCCCGCCATTGCCACCGACTTTGCCACTTGCGCAAAACTTGTGTCGCGGCTGGTTTGGACCGCAACGATGGCCCCATCAATCAAAACAACCATAGACCGCGCGCAATTCGATGGGTCTGCGTGGCCAACTTCCAGCGCGAGGGCGCGCAGCCAGTTGAACATCTCGGATTTATGGTGCTGCACATGGGTTGAAACGATGTCCTCGTTCTGACTGCCTTCGGCAATCGCGTTGATGAAAGGACAGCCGTAAAAATGCGGGTCTCGAAACCAGTCTTCTAACACGTCGAACACCGCTGCGAGTTTCTGCGGGGCAGGGCCTTCAAAAGCGCCCATGCGGGCAAAAAACCATTGGCGCCATGCGGTGCCTTCGCGTTCTAGGACGGCGCCCACCAAATGGTCCTTGGAGGGGAAGTGTTTGTACATGGTTGATTTGGCCGCGCCCGAATGTGCGACGATGGTATCGACCCCGGTGGCCGAAAATCCGAATTTGCAGAAAAGTTCCGTCGCAGAGGATAAAATGCGGTCCCGGCTATTGGCTGGTGGAGCGGCAATTGAGGACCACGCGAGATCGCCAATTTTCGAATCGGAGATCGTTTCAATGGTGTCATTCATGATAAATCGTCTCAAATCTAACAGAGTTCGTATTTTTAACAATTTAGAGACCGATCTGTCCAGAGTTAGGCCGGACGAAAATTCTAGCCTGTGAACGCTTTCTAGGCATAAAATCTCATTTTTAGCCAATAATTTAAGCAATTATCCTTTTTGCACAGCATTTCATCACCTATGTCGGAAAGAATGTTGACCCCACGGCCCTTCGCTCCATCATATCGGACAGATCGGTATCGTTGGAGCTCAAATGGGATTGCCCAAAACATCGCAGGAATTCAAGGACGCTGCGGCAGAAGTTTCGGTACCAGTTGCGGCACCAGATGCGTCCCAGATGATTGCTGTGCGTGGGGTGAGCCATACGTACAAGCGCGCCGATGGCGCCGTGCTTGAAGACATCAATTTGGAAATTGCGGAAGGCTCGGTCGTGGCGTTGATCGGGCGGTCTGGCTCGGGGAAGTCGACTTTGTTGCATGCCATCGCAGGGCTTAACAAGCCGTCGGTGGGCGAAGTAGAAATCTTTGGCAAAAAAGTCGAGCGACCGTCCGCGCGTTGGGTGATGATGTTTCAAGCGCCGTCGCTTTATCCATGGATGACTGTCGCACAAAATGCCAGCTTGGGGCTGAAGTTCACCAAGCGCATGAATAGGGCGTCCAAACGGGTGCCGGACGTTCTTGAAATGGTCGATCTTTCCGCTTTTGCAGACCGCAATGTGCAAGAGCTTTCGGGCGGGCAACAACAGCGTGTGGCCCTCGCGCGGTCATTGGTGCCGGAGCCAGATATTTTGCTCTTGGATGAGCCCTTTTCGGCCCTTGATGCGTTTACGCGTTTGTCACTGCAGCGCGACGTGCGCCGCATCGTCAAGTCACTGGGTCTGACCCTGATTATCGTCACCCATGACGTGGCCGAGGCGACCTTAATGGCGGACCGCGCCGTCTATCTAAACAGTGGGCCGGGCCGGATCGCCGCCGATACAGAGATCACCTTAGACGAGGCGCAGCGCAACGAAGCCGCACCTGCGTTCCGAGATGAACACGCACGGTTAAGCGCGCTCTATGCGCAAATCGCCGGCATAACAGCAGGAGAGACACATGAGTAACGAATGGGACGACGAAGAGTATTACGCCTCGGATTTCACCCGACGCCAGACGCTGGACATGATGGCGCGCGGCGGCTTGGCGGCGGCTCTTGGCACCGGGCTTTCGGGCATCGGCGCGCCTAGCTATGCGCAAGAAGATGAAGTTGTGCGCATCGGGTATTTGCCGATCACGGATGCGACGGCGTTGTTGGTGGCACATGCCAAGGGGTTCTTTGGCGATGAAGGGCTAGAGGCCGAAAAGCCGACGTTGATCCGCGGCTGGTCGCCACTGATCGAGGGGTTTGTTTCCAACAAGTTCAACCTCGTTCACTTCCTCAAGCCGATCCCTGTTTGGATGCGGTATAACAACAACATCCCCGTCAAAGTCATGGCTTGGGCGCATACCAACGGCTCTGGTCTTGTGGTGGGGCGTCACACGGACATCACCGATTTCAGTCAGCTTGGCGGTAAGCAAATCGCCGTGCCGTTCTGGTATTCGATGCATAATATCGTGCTGCAATATGCCCTGCGCAAGTCCGGCATCACGCCGGTTATTCAGGACCAGAACGCGCCCTTGGCGGCGAACGAATGTAACCTGCAGGTCTTGCCGCCGCCGGACATGCCACCTGCGCTCGCGGCCAAGAAAATCGACGCCTATATCGTGGCCGAGCCATTCAATGCGCTGGGCGAGTTGAAGGCCGGTGCGCGGATGCTGCGCTTTACGGGTGATATCTGGAAGAACCACCCCTGCTGTGTGGTCTGCATGCACGAAGAGGCCACCCAAGCGCGCCCTGAGTGGACGCAAAAGGTGGTGAACGCGGTGGTCAAAGGCGCAATTTATGCGTCCGAGAACAAAGAAGAGGTTGCCGAGATCATGTCTAAGGATGGGGTCGGCTATCTGCCCGCGCCTGCTAAGGTCGTGAAGCGCGCGATGACGACTTATGATGAGCCGGACTATACGGAAATCGGGGCAAACCAGAACCAAGCGGAATGGCAAAACGGGCGGATCGACTTCCAGCCGTGGCCCTATCCCTCGGCGACCCGTTTGATCGTTGAGGCGATGACGGAAACGGTGGTGTCGGGCGACACGACCTTCCTCAAAGACCTCGATCCGCAGTTCGTGGCCGATGATCTGGTGAACTATGAGTTCGTCAAGAACGCGCTCGATGCAAATCCGGCCTGGCTCAACGATCCGTCTGTCAACGCGGGCAACCCGTTTGACCGTGAAGAGATCCTGAAACTATGAGCGACATTGCGGCCCCTTCAACCGGTGAATTGACCGGCGCTTCCAGGCAGATACCCTTGCCGGGAATAGGGGTCGTTTACGCCGCGATTGGCCTATTGGGGCTTTTGGCCTTTTGGTGGGTTGGCGGCTGGATTGTCGCCAACTCCGACGATCTCTATGCCTTCCAAGACTTCGCGCCAGCCCCGGCGCTGAGCAGCCTTTGGGGTATGATAAAATCGGGCGAGGTCGTGACCATGACCTTACCCTCGCTGTACCGCGTGGGGCTCGGGATGCTCTTGGCGATCGTGATCGGGGTGCCTGTGGGCATTTTGGTCGGGCGGATGCAAACCTTGCGCGCCATCACCAATATCCCGTTCCAATTCCTGCGCATGATATCGCCCCTGTCATGGATGCCGATTGCCGTGATGGCTTTCGCCACATGGGACGGGGCGATCATTTTTCTGATCACCATGGCCGCCGTTTGGCCCGTTCTATTCTCGACTGCTGCGGGTATCCGCCGGATCGACCCGCCTTGGCTGAAAGTGGCCCGCAACTTTGGCGCGCGCCCCTTCCATTTGCTGACCGTTGTAATCCTGCCCGCCATTGCGGTGGATATCCTGACCGGCATCCGCCTTGCACTGGGGGTGGCATGGGTCGTGCTGGTTCCAGCTGAATACTTAGGCGTCACCTCAGGTCTTGGTTACGCCATCAACGATGCCCGCGACACGCTGGAATATGACCGGCTCGCGGCCACCGTCGTCATCATCGGCATCATCGGCTTTGGCCTCGATGCCCTATGCGCCGCGGCAGTGTCGCGCGTCAATTGGGTCCGTCAGGACCAATCCTAGGAGGAAAAAATGTCAGAACCCGCAACCGTATTAACAGGCTGTCTTGCGCCGATTGATAAAACCGGCCTTGAGGGGCTGATCGAGAAGGGCAAAGAGAACCCCCAAGCGGTCAAAACCCTGAAATGTAAAACCGTGGCTGAGGGTAAGTTCCGCCACGCCAATTACATCCGCGACCTTGAGCCCTATATCGTTGACGAACCGCCCGGTCTTTTGGGTGATGACACCGCGCCGAACCCATCGGAGGCCTCCCTTGCAGCGCTTGGGTCATGCGTGGCCGTAGGTCTGCACGCCAATGCGGTTGCCAAGGGCTGGATCGTTGAGCGGCTTGAGCTTGAGCTTGAAGGCGATCTGAACATCACCGCTGTTTGGGGTACGGGTGATCTGTCGGAAAAGCCTGTGGGCTTCACCGATGTGCGCATCAATGTCGACATGGCCGCGCAGGGCGTGCCCGCCGAGGAAGTCGAAGCGCTCGTGCAGCACGTCATCCAGTGGTCGCCGGTGTTCAACACCTTCTCGCGTCCCATCAACATGGTCGCGACCAGCCTTTAACAGGAGATTTGCCCATGACTGCTCTGGCAGCACTCGATTTGAATGCAGACGGCGTCTTGGCGCAAATTCGTGACATTGCGGAGGGCCAGTTGGCCCCCCGCGCAGGGGAAATCGACGCGGGCGCGTATCCCGAGGATATCATGCGCGCTTGCGGTGCGGCTGGCGCTTATGGGGGCCATGTCAGCGGTGCGGGCGTCACATTGGGCGAAACGATCGAGGCGATCTCGACCGTTGCCGAGAAATGCATTTCGACCGCCTTTTGCATGTGGTGTCAGGATGCGCTCGGCTGGTATATCGCGTCATCCGATAATGAGGCTCTTAAAGCGGGCCTTGGCCGCAAGGTTGCCAATGGCGAGGTGCTGGGCGGCACAGGGCTGTCCAACCCGATGAAGACCTTTTTTGGCATCGAAAAGATGCGGCTAAAAGGTACACGGGTTGAGGGTGGTTATACCATCAAAGGCGCTTTGCCGTGGGTCTCTAACGTGGGCGAAGACGGCTATTTCGGCATGGTCTTCGAGACCACTGATGAAACGCCCAAGCGGGTCATGGCGGTTGCTGATTGTGCGAATGAAGGTGTGAAGACGGTTCTGGACCACGAATTTATGGCCATGGGCGGCACCGCCACCCGCGCGGTGCAGTTCCGCGATGCTTTCATTCCTGACGAGATGATTTTGGCCGATCCCATTGATGGCTATTTGCAAAAGATCCGCCCCGGTTTCGTGCTGATGCAATGCGGCATGGCCGTGGGTATGATCCGCTCCTCGATTGCGCTGATGCGGCAGGTCGAGGGCCAACTGGGTCATGTGAACAAATACCTCGAAGAACAGCCCGAAGATTTTGAAACGATCTTGGCAGAGACCGAAGCGGAACTCGCCGAGCTTGTCACCACGCCCTATGACACGTCGATCCCCTATTTTCGCCGCGTCGTTGCCCTGCGCTTGAAAGGCGGCGAGGCCGCGATGAAAGCCGCACACGCCGCTATGCTGCACCAAGGTGCGCGCGGCTATGTCAGCAGTGGTGCCGCGCAGCGCCGTCTGCGCGAGGCTTATTTCATTGGCATCGTGACGCCCGCCACCAAACAACTGCGCAAAATGTTGAGCGAATTACCGGAAACTTGAAACCCCAACAAAGGAAAGCCCTATGACCGTACTTATCTCTCCTGCCGAGCTTATGGCGACACCCGCCGCTGATGTGGTGATTATCGATACACGCGACCCAGAGAGCTATGCCGCCGGTCATATTGAGGGTGCGGTAAATATCCATGATATTTTCACCTTTCTGGCCACATCGACCCCTGAAGGCATCGCCGAGCTAACCGATAAATTCGCCGCCGCTTTTGGGGAGGTTGGCTTGGATGGCAAAAAAACGGCCATTCTTTACGAGGCTTCTATGGACACAGGCTTTGGCCAGTCCTGTCGCGGCTATTTTCTGCTGTCCTACTTGGGCTACAAATCGATCAAAGTCCTGCATGGGGGGATGGCGGCGTGGGCGGCTGAAGCTTTGCCAGTTACGACCGATATCACGGACCCGACGCCTGCCGCTTTCCCACTCGATCCGAGCCAGGCCGCGCTTATGCTGGATGCCTCTGACATGATGGCGGCTTTGGATGATCCTTCGATCGCGATTTTGGATGTGCGCGATGTGGATGAATGGGTGGCCGATAGCTCCTCGCCCTACGGCAAAGATTTCTGCCCGCGTAAGGGCCGTATTCCCGGCGCTAAATGGATTGAGTGGTACCGGATGATGAAGCCCACACCTGCCGGGTCGATGATTAAGACGAAGGACGAGGTTTTGGCGGAATGTGCCACTGTGGGCATCACGACGAAAACGCCAGTTTATATCTATTGCTTTAAGGGCGCGCGGGCGTCCAACAGCTTTTTGGCGCTGAAAGAAGCAGGGGTCGAGGACGTGCGCATCTATTTCGGCTCGTGGAACGAATGGTCCCGTGACGAGGCCTATCCGATTGAAACCGGCCTGCCGTTCGCAGCCGAGTAAGTGATTATGGGACAGGAAATTGACTACTATTTCGCGCCGATCTCCGGCTACGCTTATCTTGGTCATCAGGCCTTGATGCGTGTGGCGGCAGAGGCGGGCGCGAC
>CAZBBZ010000022.1:0-5118 GCA_964489925.1 uncultured Rhodobacterales bacterium | reverse complement strand
GACGGTCAATTTCCTTCCGCTCGTGATTGGCAAGGTCTTTGCGGCCTCTGACACCACGCCGCCCTTTGCTCAAAGCGATGTGCGCAAAAGCTATCGCATCGCCGATCAAGCGCGTTGGGCGGCACAATATGATTTGCCAATGGCGGCAGTGCCGAAACACTGGCCAACGGACCCAGTGCCGTCGTGCAAGGCGATATTGGCGACGGCTGCTGTTGGTGCGGATCAGGATGCGGCGAGTTTTGCGTGCCTAAAAGCGGTTTGGGCCGACGATCGCAACATTGCGGATTACGGCGATCTAAGCGCAGCCCTATCGGATGCAGGCCTGCCAGCGGCAGAGATTCTTGAGGCGGCCAACGCCCCAGAAATTGGCGCACAAGTGGATGCGATCACAGCCAAGGCGATCACCGCAGAAGTGTTCGGATCGCCGACCTATGTTGTGAACGGTCAACGGTTCTGGGGCCAAGACAGGTTGGCGTTTCTTGCCGCTGCCCTGAGCTAGCACGTGGTTTGACGAACGGTCTAGTTGTCTGCGCCGCCGCTATTGGCGCGCTTTAATCACCCAGCTTTAAGTTCATCTTCTTTATCCGGTAGTCCAGCTTCGCACGCGTCAAACCTAAACGGCGGGCGGCGGCTGATACATTCCAATCGCATTCATTCAAGGCAGCGATGATCGTTTCTGACTCGATATCCGCTAAGGTCCGCTCCCCTTGCACTTCGCCGAAGGCTTTGGGGCGAAAGGCCGTCCCCGTTTCTTTCATGCGCACCCCAAGTCGGGGCATTTTTTCAATGCCTGTAAAGACATGAGAGATGTCAATCTGGTCTCCGGCTTCCGCATAGATCACGCCGCGGTCGATCATGTTGGACAGCTCGCGAATATTTCCCGGAAAATTGTAGCGCAACAGCACATCCAGCAATGGACCGGCCAAGCCTTGCAGAGATTTCGCGTGACGCGCGCAGTGAAGCAAAAAGAAGTGCTCGATCAAATCTGGAATGTCGTCTGGTCGGTCACGCAGCGGTGGGATTTGGATGGGCAGCAGCGACAGAAAATAGTGCAAGTCTGCGCGCAGCTTGCCTGCGGCCACAGCCTCAATAGGCGTTTCACCCGTCGCAGATACAACGCGGTAGGGGAGTTTTTCACTGCCCTTTTCTTGAAGCCGTAACGCCAATTTCGCTTGCATGGGTGCCGGCAGTGCCACGATGTCATTCAAAAACAACGTGCCACCTTCGGCTTGTTTCATTAAACCTGACGGTCCGAAAAGCGTTTCGTTCTCTGCCTCGGGCGCCCCTGAAAAAGCAGAACAATTCACCCGCACAAATGGCCCTTTTGGGGTGTCGCCGTGTTCATGCAAGTAGCGCGCAAAATGTTCTTTGCCGGTTCCTGTTTCGCCCATTAATAGAACCGGCTCTTTGAAGGCGCACACGCGATCGACCAGCCGCCGCGTTCGAGCAATGGCCGTCGATTGACCCACAATATCGGACTGCAAAACGCGCCGTTTTGGTTTGGTTTCCAGATTGGCGCTCGGCGTCCAAGGTTTTGCCTTGGGAGTGCTGGCGGCATTTATGCCAAAGATTTTCAATTCTGGCACGTCGTCGTCCCAGCTTTTTGCATCCCGGCCAACAATCAAGCAGCGTTCGGACCCTTGGCCGACGCAATCCAATTCGCGAAATATCACCGGATAGCCCAACAATGTGGTGGTAAAACCCGATGGCACGGCGACTTGGGTCCAGCACACGGCGCAATCACAAACGCCAAAATTGTGATAATGCTCGGTGCCCTCTGCGCTATCGTACCAGTAAAACTCCCCTAAGTATTCTTGCTTGGAAACATCAAACTCGAATCGCCGCGTGGCCACTTTAGCAAAGCCCTGCATCGTATGGAGCCGTGGCCCCGCGGCAAGGGCTGCTGTTATGTCATTTTGGGAAAAGCGCTTGGTAACGAGCTTTGCAAACTGAACCCCTTGGTTCCAGCCCACTTGCATACACCGCTCGCGGGTCCGGTCCATGCCAATCTCTTCGATCATCTTGGCGCGCATATCGCCCAAGACGTTGGATTGCAGCATCACCATCCGCTCGTCGTTAAGCCAGATGCGCCCATCTCCGAGGGCGAATTGTAACGCCCCTGCCAAATCATTGAGCGTAGGCGGAGCGCCTTCGTCCAGCAAAAGACTGTCGCCTTTGCTAAGAATCTGTGGGGCCTCGTCAGAGACCTCTTTCAGGGTGATGCGTTTGCTCATTTCATCATTTTCTTAAGCCGAAATAGCATTTTTCATAAAATAGTGAAATCAGTATCCATGATGCAAGCTATAAAATATAGTTTTATAACAGATAGTTAGATATATTTCGGGAAAAAGTTGAGAAAGTTTCTTGATAAAATTTCCGCCCCCTCCCTAGGCTGAACGTCACAAAAATTGCGGCCCTTTTGAAAAACAATGAGGCCGAAACGAAAAACATAGTTCCTGGGGAGGAATTCAAATGGACGGATCACAGGTCCCTTTTCTACAGCCTGAAACATGGGCGGGTAAAATTTACACAAACGGTTGGTCAGCGGGCGCTGGTGGCACCACAGACATCACGGCACCTGCAGATGGATCCCATGTAGCAAATATCGGTCAGGCCACAGCTGCTGATCTTAAGTCTGCGGCTGCAATAGCACGCGCAGCGCAGCCAGCTTGGGAAGCGACACCCGGGCAAACACGCGCGGACATTCTGAATAAGACCGCAGACATCCTAGAGGCGAACGCCGAAGAATTGATCCCTTGGATTATTCGTGAAAGCGGTTCGATCCCACCAAAGGCAGGCATTGAGGTGCAGCATTCGGCCGGGTTCCTGCGCGCGGCAGCTGAGGCGGCGCTCGAAGAGCATAACGTCACGTTGAAATCCGTTGATGGACGCGATGCCCATGAGGAATTGATCCGCGTAGCCCATGGCGTCGTTGGTGTGATCTCGCCGTTTAACTTTCCACTGATCCTGTCGATCCGCGCGATTGCAGCGGCTTTGGCCACAGGCAACGCGGTTGTGCATAAGCCCGATCCGCGCACGCCGATCACCGGCGGTGTGATGATCGCGCGCGCGTTTGAGGACGCTGGGCTGCCTGACGGTTTGCTACATATCGTGCCCGGTGGCGCGGATGTGGGGGCGGCCATGTGCGAAGATGATAACATCGCTATGGTGTCCTTCACTGGCTCGCCTGAGATCGGCTCCAAGGTTGGCGAGGCTTGCGGCCGCAACCTCAAGAAGGTGCAGCTAGAACTTGGCGGGAAGAACGCCATGATTATCATGGATGACGCTGAAATCGACGTGGCCGCATCCAACTGCGCTTGGGGGTCTTGGCTGCATCAAGGGCAGGTTTGCATGGCGGCGGGCCTTATCCTTGCGCCCGCGTCAAAGGCAGAAGCTTTGGCCGAAGCGCTAACCACAAAGGCGCATCATCTGCCCGTCGGCAACCCAGCGACCGAGCAATGTGCGCTTGGTCCGCTAATTGCGGAGGCGCAGGCGAAAAAGATCGAAGAAATCGTGAATGACGCGGTTGCAAAAGGGGCCACGCTTCATGCAGGCGGCAAGGCCAATGGCACCATGTTCCCAGCCACGGTTCTGTCAGGTGTCACGCCCGGCATGCGCGCCTTTGATGAAGAGATCTTTGGCCCCGTCGCCGTGATTTCGACCTATAAGGACGAAGAGCAAGCGGTCGAGCTGGCCAATATGACCGAGTTCGGTCTGGTGGGCTGTGTCATCGGTGCGGATGTTGCCCGTGCGCGGGCCATCGGCGATCAGCTGCGCGTTGGCCATCTTCATATTAACGACCAGCCCGTGACGGCTTCACCGATTGCGCCCTTTGGGGGCCGTGGCAAATCCGGCAACGGCAGTCGCATCTCTGGCCCCGCGCTTTGGGAAGAATTCACCCAATACGTCTGGGTGACGACCAAACCGGCAGCTACGCCTTATCCGTTCTAAAGCGGAACACACGCACAAAAACGAAAACCAAACTCACCAAGGATCCGTTCGGGCATCGCGCCCGGGCGATCCAAGTGGGATGCAAAAAGCGAAATCAAAATGAAACTGCAAAACAAAACCATCGTTGTTACTGGCGTCTCCTCGGGCATCGGCTCAGAAACCGTACGGGTTCTGCGCCATCACGGTGCCACCGTGATCGGTGTGGATCGCAACGATCCCCTGCTGACGGTCGATCAGTTCCATCAAGCCGATCTAGGCGACCCGGCTGCGATTGCTGATCTTGTCAAAGCGCTGCCGGACGATCTGGACGGTCTATGCAACATTGCGGGCGTTCCCGGCACGGTCGCGCCTGATCTTGTGGCGAAGGTGAACTATCTTGGTCTGCGTGAGTTGACCGAGAAAGTGCTGCCAAAAATGAAGCCGGGCGGCTCGATTGTGAACATCGCCTCGATCTTAGGGTTTTTCTGGCCAGAGCGGTTGGATTTGCACAAAGCCCTCGCCGCAGAACAAGGCTTCGCTGCTGGTGAAGCATGGCTCGCAGCCAACCCCGTGGATGAAAACTTTTGCTACCAATACTTCAAAGAGGCGCTGATCGTTTGGACGGCGACAAACGCTTTGCCGACCCTAAAAGCAACTGGCGTGCGCATGAATACCGTGGCCCCTGGCCCTGTGCTGACACCGATCATTGGCGACTTTGTCCAAATGCTGGGCGAAGAGCGGGTTCAAAAAGATGCCGATCGCATGATCCGGCCCGCGCTGCCTGATGAAGTTGGCGATGTGGTGAGCTTCATGTGTGCCGATGAATCCCGTTGGATTTGCGGGGCGAACATCCCCGTCGATGGCGGGTTTGCTTCGACCTACATGTAGGCGCGTCACTGCGTGAATGACGGGCACTTAAGGGGCCAAGCTTGCGGGCTTGGTCCCCAAGAGACCGACCAAGAGGACGCAATGCTAGGCCTTGGGATTGGTCGACATTAGCCGCAGGAACACCAGAACAATGGCCGAAACGACACTCAATATACTGGGCATCCAAACCCGGGTTCGCGATAGCGGCGGCACTGGGCCAGTGTTGCTGCTCTCTAGTGGCATTGGGCATTCCCTAGAGTTTTGGGGCCCTCAGTTTGCACATCTGACCCAAGACTACCGTTTGATTGCTTGGGACTACCC
>CAZBBZ010000021.1:0-15341 GCA_964489925.1 uncultured Rhodobacterales bacterium | reverse complement strand
GAACTGGCAGAGGCCTATCGTCTGTATTCAAACATCCAACAAGGCACGCGGTTGGCGGGCGAAACCGTTTCGCCGCAAGATCACATGGGCATTGCGCGCCTGCTTGAGCGGTTGGTCGATCAAGGAGATATCACTGAGATCGCCACCGCTGTTTCAGATACGGCACAGACTGCAAGTGACATAATTGACAAACATCTCAAGATCCTTGGGGGTGCGGGCTGAATAGGTCTGCGTGCCGTGACACTATGAATGACATTCATGTCTTGGAGTTTTAGCACGTGTTCTTGCTAACGTGTTTTCTTGTGCTAACAGCACTTGCGGTTTGGGCCGCGTGGATTGAACCGCGTCGGCTGGTCACCCGGCGTTATGACGTGCCGTTGGACGGGATCACAACACCGCTAAAAGTTGTGGTCATTTCCGATTTGCAGCCGAACAATTTTCACTGGCCAGCAGCGCGTCTTACAAGCCTGTTCCAAGAGTTTGATAAAGCGGAAGCCCCCGACATCGTGTTGTGGCTGGGCGATTATTATAATGCGCATACAGATGCGACCAAAACGCTGGTGGATATGTATCCCGCACTGGGCCGGGCGATTGACCGTCATCTGCCGCAAATGGATGAATTGGCGGCGGCCTGTGGGGGTATCAAGGGCCGGATGGGTAGTTACGCCATTCTTGGCAACCACGATTGGGCATGGTCGGGGGATGAAACCCGCCGCTTGCTAGAAGCGCAGGGCATTCAGGTGCTGCTGGACGAGGTTGTGACCGTCAAAAACGACGCGCAGTCGCCCGTTTTGCAGGTGGTGGGGTACGAGGATATGTCGTCGGGTCGTATCCCCAAATATGCGCGTTTGCACGCAGAGCTTGATCCAGCAATGGCGCAAATTGGGCTGTCTCATTCCCCGGATGCCTTTCCAGACGCGCAAGGGGGGCCGCCTCTAATGTTGTCGGGGCATACACACGGCGGACAGGTGCGCTTTCCCATTATTGGACCGCTTTTGTTGCCAGTCGAACACCGCCAATATGACCAAGGTTGGTTCGAAGAAAACGGGCGCCGATTGTTCGTCACGGCGGGCATTGGGACGTCTTTGCCGCCCTTCCGCTTCTTGTGTCCGCCGGAAATTGTCGTAATGAACTTACAACCGACAATAAAAGAGCAAGACTAACAATGGTTGATAAAGGAAACCACCCCGGCGATCCGCGTGGCCTGATTTTTGAAAGCTACCGCATTGATGGCATCCGGGTTGAAGAATGTCGCAGTATTTTTCTGGATTGGGCCTTGGGCGCCGAAGCAGGCGACATGCGCGCGCATTTGCAGGATTTCTTGGACATCTATGGAGCGCAAGCGCCGGATCATCCCATGACATCCGTTTTGCGCGAGGGCATGGAAAAAGCGGCGGCTCCAAAGCGGCGTGGTGGCGCGCGGGGGCGCAATCGGCCCGTTTAGAAAACCGCCGAAATCACGAGTGCCCAAAATGCGGAAATGGTCAACACAAAGGCCACGCCAAGTTTCGCACGCAATAACAGAACGCCGCTTATAAAAGCCAACACCACGACGCGCCAATCCAAACTTGCGAGCTCCGGCTGCCAATAGGTGAGCCCCATGAAGTCTTGGCGGCTGACGGATGTGAAAAACACATGCAGCGCAAACCAGATTGATAGGTTCAAGATCACGCCGACCACTGCCGCGGTGATCGCGCTCAGAGCGCCAGACAGACGGGGCTGGTGGGCAATCCATTCGATGTAGGGCGCACCTGCGAATATCCACAAAAAGCACGGCACAAAGGTGGCCCATAGGGTCACGAGTGCCGCCAATATGCCCAACCACAACCCGCCTTCGCGATATCCGGCCAGAAAGCCCACAAACTCTGTCACTAAAATCAGCGGCCCCGGCGTGGTTTCTGCAAGCCCCAATCCATCCAGCATCTCGCCCGCGGTCAGCCAGCCGAACTGCGTCACCACGTCTTGGGCCATATAAGCAAGTACCGCATAAGCCCCGCCAAAGGTCACAACCGCCAGCCGGGAAAAAAACGCGCCGATTTGCCCAAGGATATCCGTCCCCGCGACCGCATCAATCGCCAGCAGCGGGACAATCCATATCACCAGCCAAGTCACAATGGTGCGTAAGGTCGTTGTCCAAGGCACCAAAGCCTCTCTCAACGGCGTTTGCGGGGGCGTTTTGGCAAAAGCAAAGGCACCAAAGAGGGCGGCGATTGCGATGATGAATGGAAACGGCAATTCCAGAAAAAAGATGCCCACAAATGCGAGCCCGGCAATGACCCAGTGCATACGTGACACCAAAGCTTTGCGCGACACCTTCAAAAGGGCTTCTAGCACAATGATCAAAACAGCCGCTTTGATGCCCAAAAATAGGGTATGCATCAGCGGTAGGTTCCCAAAATACGCATAAAGTGCGGCTAGAACGCCGATCACAATAGCACCGGGGATGACAAACAGCATCCCGGCAATGATCCCGCCAAGCGTCCCATTCAAACGCCACCCCGCATAAGTGGCCAGTTGCATCGCTTCGGGGCCGGGCAGCAGCATACAAAAGCTAAGCGCGTTCAAGAATTGCTGCTCGCTCAGCCAAGCGCGTTCCTCGACCAGAACTTTATGCATCAATGCAATCTGTGCCGCAGGCCCGCCAAAAGACAAAAGACCGATGCGGGCAAATTCGCGGGTTGCATCGCTTTGCGGGGCGCTCGCCTGACTGGTCATGATTGTTCTTTTGTTCTCGCCCTGCGGAATTTGGATAACGCCTTTACCGCGCACCCGCGCGCCGTTGGCCACATCCCTGTCTTTCCAAGGGGCGAAAGTCAATTCAACTTAGAGAAATCAAAACGTCTTAGCTGGTCGTTTTTTGCGCCTTTATTCCGGTCCGCGTCGCGCGCGTCTGATGTATCGTCTGATGCGGTTTGTGGCGGTTTTTTTGGGGATGCGACATAAAGTAGCCAAAGCTCGCCGTTGCGATGATCACAAAACCAAGCGCAGCACCAAGGCCAAAAAAGACCAGTATAGACCAAATCACGATATCAAGCATGATCGCACAATTTCCCACAACGAGGCGTACTCTGGCTGCAACAAGCGCAGGTCAGTCGAAAATTGCCAAAGGGCAGTTTGCGTAAGCTTGCGGCAGGGGCAGATGCAAGCCAGAGAAGAGCCATCTCACGGGAATGAGCCTGAGATAGAACAGGGGGTAGTGCAATGCTACCCGAGTCTCGGGTGTAGAAACTGTCGCGCTATTGCATCGCCGTGGCGATTTGGTAACGGTTTAGATGGCTTGCTGTTGGCCGATCTGGATCGCGCCCGGCACGCCGCGGCCAGCAATCATGCCTAGTTCAGCCGCGCGGCGCAGAACCACAAAAACCGAGCCATTTTCCTCTGGCGTGATGGCGATTTCGTCATCGATCATTTCAAGTCTGCGGGCCTCTTTTTCAGCAACCGCATCGCTCGCGATCAAAATGCCGCCGCGCATATATCCCAAGGAAGGGACAAAGGATAACTGGTCTATCAATTCGGATTTGGCCGCCTCTGAACAAGTGACGAGTAAAACCGGTCCGGCAAATGCGCCGTGGAATTCTTTGTAACCCATATGACTTTTCATGACGCCGACCTTTGTTTCGATGTTGATGAATATAGGCGACACTAAAATTCGCGCACGGGGAAAGAATTCCAAGGCTTCCCCGGTGCGGTTTGCGATTCTTTCCCCCTAAAGTTGAGGCCAACGACAGTGAGGAGGGCGGCGTCACACAATCAAATCATCCAGCGATAGCGCCGATTGCCCCGGCAGCACGCCAAAACTCGCGGCCAAGGCTTCATCATCAAGATAAACGGTCAGAGCTTCTGCGTCGTCATCCATCGCCCCCATGCTATCAAAACCAGTGCCAGCAAAGACCGCATCAGGCAAAAACGCATCAACACTGACGTCATGCGCGGATTTCAGATCGGCAAGGGCGGTGTCAAAAGCGTCGGATGAGAAACCATTGCCAATGACAAACACACCGTTTGTGTCCTGCGCACCCGCCACATCATCAAACCAGCTTTGCGCATTGCTAAACCCGGCGCCGTAATCGGCTGCATTATCAGCCGCAATTTTCGCGTCCAGTTGAGCACCCGCAGAGGCAGCATCGGCGACGCTATAATAGGCACCCCCTTCACCAGAGGCAGTATCGTCAAAAGAAATCAGCGCAAGGTTCAAGGAATAGCCTGCCGCAAATGCGTCGGCATGGGCCTCTGCCATAAAGTCAGCCACCATCAGATAGGCCATGTCCATGACCTCGTTGTCCACAGAGTTTCCGTTCCAATCCTGATAGCGCGGCAAGGAAAAAGCGACCGTGTCCGCTTGTTCAAACATGGAAAGCGCAGAGTTTAGCATGATGGCAAGATTTATGGTTGGCAGCGACCCGGCGTCGCTTTCGCCCTCCACATTGACCGTGATTGTGGCGCTATCCCCGCCCGCAATGGCATAGGTAAACTCGGTAACGGCCATTTCGCCCATACCAAGATCGTCAAACTCGCCATTGGCATCAAAATCGATTGATCCATTGGCATAGATCGTTGCCAGCCCCCCATTGCTGCCCGCAACCGTGATGCCGATATTGCTGGCATCCCCATTCACGCCCTCAACATCGCCGCCATAAGAACCGCCATCGGTTGTATCATTGGCGAGTATCGAAGCCGCACCGCTGTCCAAAAGATCAACGCCATTTGCGCCTTCGGATTCACTGACCGTCAGAACATCATTGTTGGCGATGTGAACGGATTTGCCCTCCACCGTAATCGTGACCGTCGCCGTATCGCTCAACCCTTCGCTGTCTGTGATGGTATAGGTAAAGCTAAGGGTGCTGGATTGACCCTCTGCTAGGTCCAAAAACTCCGGCCCCGGAGTGACGCTCATAGTGCCATCGGCTTGCAAGGTGACCATCGCATCCCAGCCTTGGGCGCTTTGCACCACAAAGGGCGTATCCAAATCTCCGCCCGAAACGCCAGTAACCGTGATAAGATCGCCCGCGATATCAAAGTCATTGGCCAGCAGGTTTAGGGTGCCAGTTTCATCCTCGGCGATGGTCAAAAAGTCGTCATCCGCCAAAGGCGGAGTTGTGCAATCTGGTTCCATCAACTTGCAATATTTGACCCAATTACACGTCACGTTGCGTTCGCAGTAAATCGTAAGAACCGCCCCTTCTGGGGGGACGTTGTTATAAAAGGTGAAATAGTCGCCCGACGTATTTTCCAGCTCCATCTCGATCATGATGTACCAATGGCCACATTGATCGCGCACCCAAAAATAGCTTTCCGCGTAAATCTGTTCGCCCGAAGAGGTCAGAACCCCGTTTTCCCAAACCTCGGCGGTCTGCCCGCTTCGATCATTGGCGTTTTCGTTGCACCAATTGTCGCCGGACATGGTGCTGTCGTTGTCCTCAACCTCGATCGTTACGCAGGTATTGGCGGGCATCACGAATGTATCGCAGCGGCCAATGTTGGTGCCTGCGGTGCCTTGTGCCAAAAGCTCTGCTTCTGTGAATGCGCCGATTTCATAGGTTGCCATTTGCGATGCCTCTTGCCGTTGGGGTGAGATGGGCAAGAGATGGCAGCGCTTAAAGGCAAAGACATGCGTCACATTGAGCCCAGATTAGGGCTTTCAAAGACGATTTTTTGGAAGTTTTTCAGAATTTGTCAGAATTTGTATGTGACGCCCGCATGAGGGGGTCATGCAGGCGTCAAACATCCCGGCAATACACGCTGGGATGAATTCAGTGTTTCGCTTAGGTTATTCAAGCAGGCTTGAACGTCAGCGACACGCCGTTCAGACAGTGCCGTTTTCCGGTGGGCTGTGGCCCATCGTTGAAGATATGGCCCAAATGCCCACCACAGCGGCGGCAATGCACTTCCGTGCGCACAAACAGCAATTTGCGGTCGCGTTTGGTGGCCACGGCATTTGGCAGGCTTTCCCAAAAGCTAGGCCAACCTGTGCCGCTTTCGTATTTGGCGTTCGATGAATAAAGCGCCAGATCGCAGCCCGCGCAGTGATAAGTGCCATCGCGCTTTTCCATGTTCAGCGGCGAAGTGCCCGCACGTTCCGTGCCTTCTTTGCGCAGAACCCGGTATTGTTCGTTTGTCAGCTCGCCGCGCCACTGTGCATCTGATTTTGTAATTTCAAACGTCTCAGCGCGCACGGGCATTGCTCCGGTTGTCAGTAATGCGGCCGTTGCTGCGCCGCCTGATAATATGTCACGTCTCGTTGCCACGATGACCTCCATTCAAATCTTGCGTTGGACCCGATATAACCATCAATTTGCAAAATCCCTCATAAAGCTTGTTCACAAGCGGGTCAGTGGGTGAAACACAGGAAGAAACTCCATAGAGAGGTAGCATGGAGCTTTGGATCCCCATCACAATCGCAGCCGCGTTCCTTCAGAACCTGCGCTTTATGTTGCAAAAGCACCTGAAAGGCACGCTGTCGACCAATGGTGTGACTTATGCGCGGTTTGTTTGGGCGGTGCCTTTGGCCGTTTTGTTTTTGCTGATCTATGCAGGGATCAGCGGACAAAACCTGCCAAGGCTTCACGGCACGTTTCTGTTATACGCGCTGATTGGGGGCGCGGCGCAAATACTAGCAACCATCGCGCTGGTCGCTCTGTTTAGTCTGCGCAATTTTGCCGTTGGTATTTCGTTTTCGAAAACCGAAACGGTGCAAACCGCGATTGTGGGGCTGGTGCTGCTTGGGGATGTCATTTCAACTTGGGCGCTGATCGGCATCCTCGTGTCGCTGATTGGCGTTATTTTTGTATCTGTTGAGCCGGGCAAACTGGCGCGCGAAGGCTTGTTAAGCCGTGCGACACTGCTTGGCATTGGTGCAGGCGCTTTACTAGGCGTTGCCACGGTCACCTACCGCGCAGCCTCCCTATCCCTTCACAGCGGAGACTTTGTGATCCGCGCAGCGATGGCCTTGGCCGTTGTGACGATCATGCAAACCGTGATTATGAGCGTTTGGATGACATTCCGCGAACCGGGTCAAATCAGCCGGGTTCTTGGCCATTGGCGTGTCACGGCGCTGGTGGGGCTAACTGGTATGTTGGGCTCCCTTTGTTGGTTCATCGCATTCACCTTGCAAAACGCAGCCTATGTGCGTGCCTTGGGGCAGATTGAATTGGTATTCACACTCATGGCGTCATGGTTGGTGTTCAAAGAAGCGATGGGCTGGCGTGAACTATTGGGGATCATGCTGCTGTTGGCAGGCATCATATTGCTGTTGCTGCGCGCCTAAGGAAATCATGCCACAGCAGTGTGGCGCCCGTTAAATGGCAAACCACCCAAGGCAAGGCGAGCGCATGGCCGATGTGAAAGTAAAACGTTAGCAAAAGCGGTACGCCGCAAGCTAGAAACAGAGCGATCATGCGAAAGGCGATGCCATGTGATGAGCCGCGCATAAGCCAAATGAAAATCTGCCCGATCCCTAAAACCGCCGCCATTGCCCCGGCAAATTGCACAGAGCCAGAAACAAACGCTGCCGAAGTTGTAACCAACGTCCCACTTAGGCCCGCATCAAACAGCCAATCGAGCCAAGTTTCGCGTTTTGGATTTACCAGATTAAGGAATTCCAAAAAGCACAACGCCCCCAGAGCGATCGTCACGGCATCCAGATAGGTATTGCGCAAGGACGTGATCTGCACATGACCTTGGGCCATTGCAAATACAGCCGCAAAACCCGCCCCGATCAGGACCGCACGTCGCTGGCGCAGGCCCGACAGGTAAAACCAGCCGATCACAAACGGCACCAGCGCAAGACCTGCGAAAACCAAAGCAACAATGCCGTAAACCCGCATTAAGGGGCTGGCCATCAGCATTGCCAGACCCAAGCCTAAACTAGCACTGGTTGCGGCCAAAGCCTTAGCGGGCATTATTCACGGCCTCTGCCAGCAGTGCCAAACCTTTGGGAATTGATTTCTCATCAATTGAACTGAATGCCAGCCGATAATGGGACAGACCTTCGTTCGTGTCGGCAAAAAACGCGTAGCCCGGTTCGAACAAAACACCTTTGGCCCGCAAATCAGCGGCCAAGATTCGCGCGTCTTGCCCGGCCTTTGCTTTCATCCAAAAACTTGTGCCGCCAAACACGGATGTATGGAGCGGCGCAATGCCGTGTTCTCCCATCTGTTCATTCATAAGCTTATGGCGATTGGAAAACGTATCGCGCATCCGCCGGATCAGCGCGTCATAGTGCCCAAGCCCAAGGAAATAGGCCGTGGTCCGTTGCACATGGCCCGGCGGGTGGCGCAGAACCGATGACCGCAAGCGACGCGCTTCTTGGATGAACTCTTTGGGGGCCACAAGGTAACCAAGCCGCAGACCGGGAAACAGCGATTTTGAAAAGCTCCCGATGTAAACCACCCGGTCATTGCCATCCATAGATTTAAGTGCGGGATGCGGGGGCTTTAGAAAACTCAGCTCAAACTCATAATCGTCTTCGACAATGATGAAATCATCGCGGTTGGCCGCCTCAATCAACTCGCGCCGCCGCGCCATGGGCATGGTCACAGTGGTGGGCGCTTGGTGGCTGGGCGTTGTGAACACCACATCCGCGTCACTTGGGATTTTCGACGGCGGCAAGCCGTCCCGATCAACGGGTACGGACGCAATCTTACAGCCCGTTTGATGCAACACATCGCGCAGACCGGGATAGCCCGGATCTTCTTGCACCGCTTTCTTTTCGCGGTTCAACAAGAGTTGGCCGACAATCCATAACGCGTTTTGTGCGCCCATCGTAATCAGTACTTCTTCATGCTGGGCTGCAATGCCACGCCGGGGCAAAGTATGGCGCACGATGAAATCGACCAGCTCTGGATCATCCTCGGCCACATAGTCATTGGCCAAGGCATGAAAATCCCGCCGTCCCAAGGCGCGATGGGCGCAAGCGCGCCAAGCGGAATGATTGAAAATCTCTGGGTCCGCTTGCCCGTAAACAAACGGGTAGGGGTAGTCGCGCCAATTCAAGGTCTTTTCTACGGTTGGCGTCTCTATGTGGCGCTTTGCAAAGCGGTCCGACCAGTCAATCGGCGTGCCTTGCGCGCGCTTGTTTGTTGGACGCAGCCGCGCAACAGGTGCGCTCTTGCCAACGAAATAGCCCGAACGGTCGCGCGCCTCTAAATACCCGTCTGCGGTTAGCTCTTGATAGGCCAGCGTCACAGTAATGCGCGAAATTGCCAAGTGTCGCGCCAGTTTTCGGCTCGACGGCAAGCGATCCCCAACCCGCAATCGCCCGGATAGAATCGATGATGCGATGGTCTGACGCAATTGCATCTGCAGGCTCTCTTGCCCGTCCTTATCGATGAAAAAAGCGTCTTCTGCTATTAAAGTAGGCATCTACAGCGGCCCTTGTGTACCTTTGGACTTAACCCGCAATTAAACTGGATGTAAGGAAAGGGAAAGCATGGAATTACTGTTGCTCAGATCTTACGCGCAAGGACTCCACTCATGGCCCACGATATCCAACCAAATTCCCTTGAAAAACAGTGGATGCCATTCACTGACAATCGCAGCTTCAAGGAAAGCCCGCGTTTGGTGGTCGAGGCCAAAGGCGCCTATATGACGGATCATCACGGGGGCACGATCATTGATGGCTCCTCTGGGCTGTTCTGCTCGCCCGCGGGTCATTGCCATCCGAAAATCATCGAAGCCGTGCACGAGCAGATGAAAGTAAACACCTACACCTCGCCCTTTGGCATGGGCCACCCGGCAAGCTTTATGTTGGCGGAAAAAGTGTCTGCCATGACGCCGGACAATATCAATCACATCTTTTTCGTGAACTCAGGGTCCGAAGCCGTAGATACGGCTTTGAAAATTGTTATGGCCTATCACGCAGCCAATGGCGAAGATGCGCGCACCCGCTTTGTGAGCCGCGAACGCGCCTATCACGGGGTCAATATCGGCGGGGTCAGCCTGTCGGGTATGGTCAACAACCGTAAGACCTTTTCGGGCGTGATGCCCAACATCGTGCATATGCGCCATACATGGGACGCCGAGCAGATGTTTTGCAAAGGCCAACCAACCCGCGGTGCGGAATTGGCGGATGATCTGCAACGGGCCTGCGATAACTTTGGCGGCATGACCATTGCCGCATGTTTTGTGGAACCTGTGGCCGGGTCCACTGGCACGCTTGTACCACCTGTGGGCTATCTAGAGCGGCTGCGCGAAATTTGCGACGCCAATGGCATCTTGCTGGTGTTTGATGAGGTCATCACTGGCTTTGGGCGCATGGGCACGCCATTTGCGGCGCAAAAATTTGGCGTAGAGCCAGATATCATGACCATGGCGAAGGCCTTGACCAATGGATCGATCCCCATGGGTGCGGTGGGCGTGCGCGACCACATTTATGAAACAGTGACCGATAAATCTGCGCCTGGCGCGATCGAATTTTTCCATGGCTACACCTATTCTGGCCACCCAGCGGCTTGTGCGGCGGGCATCGCGATGATGGATATTATCGCCGATGAAGGTCTGGTCGCCAAAGCGGACGACATGTCGGGCTATTTCCAAGATGCGCTCTATTCGCTTGAAGATCATCCGCTGGTCAAAGATGTCCGTGGCATTGGTATGATGGGCGCGGTCGAGCTGCACCCGGGCGAGGCGCCGGGCAAGCGTGGCGGGGCGGTTCAAACGGCGATGTTCTGGAACGGGCTGCATATCAAATTCACCGGCGACAATGGGATTATCGCCCCGATGTTCATTTCAGAGCGTTCCCATATTGATGAAATCATCGGCAAGTTCCGCGATACCTTGGACCAACACGTTTAAGCCCAAAAGGATTTGTCGGGGCGGGCAGGGCAAACCAAACCTATTGCGCGCCTCGACTTTTCTGTGCTTAGATCTACGTGTTGAATGCGGTCTTTGTTAAAACATGACTTTTCTAGTTTCATTAAGGGCGCATTAATACTTTTGGATTTGACCTAGCGTCGCGAGCAAACTTGACCCGAATGGGTCGGATCGCGTCCTAAACTCGGGAGAACACAAAATGTTGAAGCCGACTATCCTATTGGCCACAATGGCAACTTTCGCGGGTGCATCTGCATTTGCGGGCGATTGCAATTGGGGCAAACACGCTGAAATGTCGATGGCCGAAACCGCGGTAGAGGAAACTCAGCCAGCCGTTCTGCCTGAAGGCGATTTGACGATTGTGGCATCACTGGCCTGTGCAGAGCTTTCAGGCGATGCGCTGCTGACCTGCCTTGATACAGAAAAAACCAAAACCAACTAAGGTTTGTTTCTTTGAATTACAAAAGGCCGCTCTTTTGGGGGCGGCCTTTTTGTTTGTTGGATTGTCCGATGATCAAGTGCTTGGGTCGCGCAAGTCAGCCACCAAAACGCCGTCACGGGGCAAGGCACCCACGTCCACAACCGTAATTGTGCTGCGCAATTTCAGCGCGTCTTGGACCATGGTTTCAAAGCTGTCCGCTGTCTTGGCACTTTCAAGTTTCACGTCAATGCGATCAGAGCCACCATCGGTGCTTACCTCGACCCGCGCGCGTTCAATGTCGGGGCAATCTGCCACAAGCTTGGATACTTGTTCGGGGCGAATGAACATGCCTTTTACCTTGGTGGCTTGATCCGCGCGACCACGCCATCCAACAATCCGCGGGCGGGTTTCACCACTTGGGTCTTGATCCGTGGCAAAGGCACTAAGATCGCCGACCGAAAAGCGAATGATCGGGTGATCCGGGTTCAAAATCGTCACGACCACTTCCCCGATTTCCCCCTCCGGCACAGGCGTGCCTGTTCCCGGCGATACGATTTCCACGATCACATCCTCATCAATCACCATGCCGTTGATGCAGCTTGAAGTTTCATAGGCGATCAGGCCAACATCCGCCGTGCCATAGCACTGACGACATTGAATGCCGCGCTCCTCATAAGCTTGGCGCAGGGCAGGAAACAGCGGACCCGCACTAACCGCAGCCGATTTAATCTTGCTTAGATCTGCGCCCAGTTCCTCGCCCCGTTCAAGGATGATCTTTAGGAAATCCGGGGTGCCTGCATAGGCTGTCACGCCTGTGGCTTGGGCGACTTCTACTTGCTGGTTGGTGTTGCCCGGTCCAGTCGGAACCAGCACCGCCCCCACCGCAAGCGCGCCGCTTTCAAACATCGCGCCCGCCGGGGTGAAGTGATAGGAAAACGTGTTCAGCACCGTATCCTTATCCGACAAACCGATTTCACGCATAAAGCGGCCAAAGCGCCAAAAATCCGGCGTGTTTAGCCCCGGCTCATAGATCGGTCCGGGGGATTGAAAAATATGGCTCAGCTGATCCGGGCGATGCCCACCAAAGGGCGGGTTCTTCGCTTGGGCCGCTAATAATTCGTCTTTGCGCATAACCGGCAGCGCAGCTAAATCAGCAAGGCTGTCAATGCGCTGATCCGGTCCCAGCAGTTGGTTCAACCGCGCCAGCTTATCTGTGATTTGCCTGTCCATTGAGGTTGCGTCCCGTATCATGCCAACCACCGTTTGCGCCGCCGATAGGACCGCACATCGCGATAAGATTTGCGCCCCTCATCGGATAGGCCAAGATAAAACTCACGCACGTCAGGGTTTTCACGAAGTTCCTTGGCCGTGCCTTCCATAACAACGCGCCCGGATTCCAGAATGTAACCCGTATGCGCATAGCGCAAAGCGACGTTTGTATTTTGCTCGGCCAACAGAAACGAAACGCCTTCATTTTCATTGACCGATTTCACAATTTCGAAAATCTGTTCCACCAATTGCGGGGCCAGTCCCATGGACGGCTCATCCAGCAAAATGGTTTCAGGTTTGGACATCAACGCCCGTCCAATGGCGCACATCTGTTGTTCTCCGCCAGAGGTATAGCCCGCCTGACTTTTGCGGCGCTCTTTGAGGCGGGGAAAGTAATGATAAACAAGATCAAGGTCGGCCGCGATATCAGCCGCACTTGCGCTGCGGGTATAAGCCCCGGTCATCAGGTTTTCTTCGACCGTCAGGTGTTCAAAACAGTGTCGGCCTTCCATCACCTGTACCACGCCCATCTTCACAAGCGCTTCTGGGCTCATGTCTTGCACGGATTTGCCCCCATATTCGATGGTGCCTTTGGTCACTTCACCCCGTTCAGAGTGCAACAGATTTGAAATCGCCTTTAAGGTCGTGGTCTTGCCCGCACCATTGCCGCCAAGCAACGCCGTAATCCCGCCCTTGGGCATAGACAGGCTCACCCCTTTCAGCACCAAGATCACATGGTTGTAGATCACTTCGATGTTGTTCACATCCAAAAGGGTCTCAACCTTTGTTTCATCCTTGGGTTCTGTGGTGTCCAGCATGGTACATCTTTCAAGTCACGTGGTGATGTTTTGGGTCGTGTGAACGGGCGACCAAAACGCCGCCCGTCCGAAATCAGGGCTTAAAGGCAGCCCGGCGTGATGCTGTTTTCTGCTGCAAATGCGGCCGCATCTTCGGTAATGAGCGGCGCGATGACCGCATCTTCTGGGGTGATGTAATCGGTCAAAGCCGTCCATTTAGCAGCACTTGCATCCCACTGTTGAACGATTCCCAAACCGGACCCGCCGTGATCTTCACAAGACACCGAAAACTCAGGGCCGATTTTGGCCATGCCCAGTTCTTCCATCCGCGCATTGGTGATTTCCAAGCCTTCCATGCCGTCGCGCCCCATGGCTGGTGTCACATCGCTAACGCCGTGGATCGCTTGCGCTTTTGAAATCGCTTCAGCCGCCAACATCGCCGCATAAAGACCGCGCGTGTAAAGCACCGACCCAATGTTGGACCCATCACCAGCCGCATTTCCGGGCTCGTGAACCATTGATTTGATCTCGCTAAACACAGCCAAATCACCAACGCGGTTCATGTTCAAAGACTTATAGCCGTTCGCCGCAGCACCCGCAGGGGTCACGTCATGTTCTGCGCCAGCCCACCAGTTGCCGATAAAGTTTTCCATGGGAAACCCGATGTTTGCGGCTTCTTGGATGGCCACTTGGTTCATCACGCCCCAGCCCCACATCATGACATAGTCAGGACGTTCACGGCGAATTTGCAACCATTGCGATTTCTGCTCTTGGCCGGGGTGATCCACGGCGATCTGGTTGAACGTGAACCCGTGGTCTGCGGCCAAGGCTTCAAGCGTGCGGATTGGTTCCTTGCCATAGGCAGAGTTGTGATAGAGCAGCGTTAGGTTTTTGCCATCCAGCGACCCGCCGTTTTGATCTAGCAAGTAATTCACCATCACACTGGCCGCGTCCCAGTAGTTCGCAGGATAGTTAAATACCCAGTTGAACACTTTACCGTCGGCCGCAGATGTACGCCCGTAACCCATGGTATGGATCGGAATGCCGTCTGCCGTGGCTTTTGGTATCAGCTGGTATGTAATCCCGGTTGAAAGAGGTTGGTAAATCAACGCGCCTTCGCCCTTGGTAGACTCGTAGCACTCCACGCCTTTTTCCGTGTTGTAGCCGGTTTCGCATTCCACGATGCGAACCATTTCGCCGCCGATGCCGCCATCGCGGGCGTTCAACAGGTTAAAGTAGTCTTGGTAGCCATCAGAAAACGGGGTTCCGCCTGCGGCATAGGGGCCGGTTCGATAGCTTAAATCTGGGATAACCAGATCTGCCGACGCTATGCCGGCGCTCATGGTGGTTGTCAGTGCCACTGCGGCTAGGGTCTTAAAATTCATCGGTGTATCCTCCCGTGGTTGCCGATGGTTGTTTTTGCCGAGTTGTCTCGGTCATTGTCGTTAGTGAGGGAATGGCCAAAGCCGTAGCTTCTCTTTGGTCAGCCGCCAAAGCTGGGCCAATCCGTGTGGTTCTTTGATTAGGAAAAACATGATGAGCAGGCCAACAATGACCAGTTGGAAATGCGCCACCAAATCTGTGGGCCAGCCCAAAAGATCAACGCCGACGATTTTTAGAACGACGGGCAGGCAAACAAGAAACGCCGCGCCCGCGAATGATCCGAAAATGGACCCTAAGCCGCCAATGATGATCATAAACAAGACCAGAAACGACTTGTTGATGCCAAAGACTTCGCCAACTTCAACCGCGCCCAAATAGACGGCAAAGAACAACGCGCCAGAGATGCCAACAAAGAAGGATGACACCGCAAAGGCGGTCAGTTTGGCCCTTAAAGGATTCACACCGATGATTTCAGCGGCGATATCCATATCGCGAATGGCCATCCATTGCCGCCCCATGGCCCCGCGCGTCAAATTGCGCGCGATAATGGCGCAAGCGGTGACGAAGACCAGACAGACCAAATAGCTGGCCCATGCAGGCGTATTGGGGCCAGTGACCGCGACACCTAGCACCGTGCGCTCTGGTGCGTTGATCTGGCCAGA
>CAZBBZ010000020.1:8054-15480 GCA_964489925.1 uncultured Rhodobacterales bacterium | reverse complement strand
CGACCCCCTGATTCGTAGTCAGGTACTCTATCCAGCTGAGCTATCGGTCCGCGTGTCGCGTGCCTTACCGCCAACCTGCCCCCTTTTGCAAGGGGCAATTACTGTGCGGCGAGCATGGTTTTTGATTTTGGTAATGCAATTCGAAACGCCGTCCCGGTTTCGCCGGTTTCCAGCAGCTCTAAGCTCCCCCCGTGGCCGCGGATCAGCTCGGCTGCAATCGCGAGGCCAAGCCCCGTGCCATCGCGTCTTGTGCCGCCTGCGAAGGGTTTGAACAGGTTTTCGCGCGCCTTTTTTGGCAAGCCGGGGCCGGTGTCGCGCACATCGATATAAGTTTCATCATCGGTTTGATGCGCCTCTAGGGTCACGTCCCCTGCTTGGCCTGAATTTTCGATCGCTTGTCGGGCGTTGCGCGCGAGGTTGATGAGCACGCGAAACAGTTGTTCGCGGTCGGCACTGACCATCACCCCTGCCAGCCCTTCGGCGCGGGTGGTCACGAGCGTACCTTCGGTGCGCAAAATCTCGCTTTCCAAAACCTCTGCCACCACTTCGCTTAGGGCAAAATCACCGATCTTGGGTTCCGGTTCTTCGGCTTTGCCAAACACCAGCGTGCGTTCACATAGGTTGACAGCGCGATCCAGCGAGCTGACCAGTTTTGGCACGGTCTTTGACACCACCGGATCCGAGCTTTGTTCCAAGCGATCCGCAACAAGGGTCGCCGTGGTCAGCATATTGCGCAGATCGTGGCTGACTTTTGCGACCGCGCCGCCAAGCTGGGCGAGCCGCTCTTTTTGTTTGAGCGAGGACGAAATATGCATCTGCATGTCTTGCAAGGCCACTTCCGCATCGCGCAATTCCAGCACAGAGGCTTTTGGTTCGATCACTTTGCGCGCATCTTCGGGGCTGCCTTGAAAGGCGGTCATATTGCCTGCAACCCGGCGTATAGGGGCCACGATAAAGCGGCGCACGGCCAAAAACAGCATGGCGGCTGTGATGACGGAAATGAGGAACGACAGCATCAGGATGTTGCGGCCATAGTCGTACATGGCTTCGCGCAAGGGGGCTTCATACATTGCGGCTTCAATTTCCAAACCGCCCGCCTTGACCGGAGTTCCGATGATGCGAATGACCCGATCGTCGGTTTGCAGCAGCACCCCGAACGCGTCGCGGATAAGCGTCCACGCAGAGGAGTCGCGCAAATCATAGGTTTGATCCACCATGCCCGGCATAGGCAGGGCCAAGACCAATTCGCGAAAATCATCACGGCGCAGCGCGATATTCAGCACTTCGGCATTGACCAACAACTCGCGCTCTAGGTCTTGGTCAACCATATCATCAGGAGTTGCCAACAAGGACAAAGACGCCAGTTGCGAGCGTTCCAGCCGTTCGGCCAAATAGTCATAGCGAAACCGCGCGATGGAGGGGACGAAGATCATCACCTCTGCCAGCATGACAAAGATGATCGTGAGCGCCAGAAAACGTCCGGTTAGGGAATTAAACATCGGCTTTGAGCATCCCTAAATTTGTGTCAGCCCCTTTGCGGAGCGCGAAAACCGCTTCGACCGGGTTATGATCCGAGAACGCGAACCCCAAATCATGGGTTTTCAGCGCGCGACATTCCACGCTCGGGGACACCGCAAACCCGTCGATCAGCAAATGCCCTGTTTTATCGCCAAACGCGAGGCTGGTATCGCGTACCGAAGGCGTTTTTCCATCCGCATATATCGACCAGCCCTCTGGCAAAGCCGCTTCAGGAAATTCATAGCCCTTTGTCGTGGCCAGATCAGACGCATCGCTTGGCAAGCTCATGTTCCAATCCCCGCCAATCACCACATGATGGCCCGCGCGGGCTTCTTTTTCGCCAAACTCAAACAGCTGGGTCATTTGATCGCGCCGATTTCCAACTGCATCTGCAAAAGCCGACAGATGCAGGTTAATCAACACCCAGTCTGGCCCCTCGCTTGTGGGCAGACGGGTAATCAGGCCGCCGTAATATTTGCGCAGCAGGCCCATGAAAAACCGTGTGTTGCTTTGGGGCAGTTTCAGGACGCGCACATCGCTTGCCCGGCGATTAGATATCACTGACATCCCGTGAATGATGGACAGTGCAGCAAAGGGCATGCGCAGCCGCAGATCGGGCCAAAAGGCGGACCATTTGGGAGAAAGCTGCGCCAGTAGCTTGCCCAGAACATCTATGTTGCGGGTCAAAACGCCAGCTTGGGCGGTTTCTTGCAGCAAGGTGATATCACCGTTCATTGCCGCAAGCTGCGCGCCAATCCCTTGCGTATTTTCAGCCACCAGTGCTGCCGATTTGGGGCGCCAGACTTGGGTGCCTTCGATGGTCAAAGACGCGCTTTGATCGAGCCCTGCAAAACCGATATTCCATGTCACAACGCGCAACACATCGCCCACCGGATCGCCCGCGCTCAGCGCACCAGACATCTGTGGCGCTTTGACCGGACGCGCAAAGCGATTGAGGCCGATCAAAAACAACAGCATCGCGGCCACGCCGCCCCCTAAGATGCCGATCACCAGCATGGCAACTTCCCGTCAAAACCGCTGCACAAAGCGCACAACCCGCTTGATCGTTTCGCTTTGGAAAAGCCGTGGCACATAATATTGGCCCGCCGCCCTTTTGTTTATTTCGCCCATCGTGGGATAAGCTGCCACCATGCCCGCAATATCTGAAATTTTCAACTTTGCTGATAGGGCAAGCGCCCAAGTTTGGATCAACTCCCCGGCTTGTACGCCGACGATTGTCGCGCCTACTGGACGCCCTTTGACAACCATGACCTTGATGAACCCTGTCGTGGCAAGTTCGGCGCGCGCCCGGTCGTTTTCGGCATAATCAAAACGCAGCACTTCCAGCTTGTCGCCATGTGCCTGTTGCGCTTGGGCTTCGGTCAGTCCGACTTGGGCAAGCTCGGGGTCGGTATAAGTGACCCAAGGGATGTGATGATGCGACGCCTTTGAGGGCATCCCAAAGAGCGCCGAGCGGATAATAACGCCCGCGTGGTAGCCCGCCACATGGGTAAATTGCAGCCCACCTGCGGCATCGCCGATGGCGTAAACCTTGCGGTTGGTGGATTTCATTTGCGCATCCACTTTGATGCCTGCACGGGTGCGTTCGATCCCGGCGGCTTCAAGGTTCAGCTTTTCAAGGTTTGCTTTGCGCCCCACGGCCATCAAAAGATGCGAGCCTGTAAAGCTGCGCCCGTCTTTGGTCGCGACCGTGATTTCATCGCCCGTTTGCGAGATGTTTTCGGCCAAGGCATCTTCGGCAATGGTGATGCCTTCACCGCGCAAGGCGTCTAGCACCACAGCGGCAGCTTCGGGGTCATCCTTGCCCATCGCTTTGGCGCCTTCAATAACCGTCACCTCGCAGCCCAAGCGACGGTGCGCTTGCGCCATTTCGATGCCGATCGGACCACCACCGATAACCAGCAAATGTTTGGGAGCATCGCGCAGCTGAAAAATGTCTTCGTTTGTGTAATGGGTGACGTTTTCAAGCCCCGGAATAGGCGGGACAAAGGGCGATGATCCGGTTGCAATAACAAAGCGACGCGCTTTGATGATATGATCGTCCGTGTGGACTTCATCCACGCCTGCAAAGCGCCCGTATTGCGAAATCACATGCACACCGAGGCTTTCAAAACGCTCGACACTGTCATGGGGTTCGATGCCTTGAATAACGCTTGCAACATGATCCTTGGCAGCGGCAAAATTCACCTCTGGCACCGCTGGAGTCACACCAAAGCGCGCGCCTGTGGTCATCGCATGGGCATGTTTGCCCGCCGCAATCAGCGCTTTCGACGGCACGCAGCCATAGTTCAGGCAATCACCGCCCATCTTATGGCCCTCAAGCAGCACAACTTTCGCGCCCATTTGCACCGCACCAGCCGCCACAGACAAACCGCCAGAGCCAGCACCAATGATGCAAAGATCGGTTTTGATCGTTTCCATCACTTGTCACCTTTCATGCGCTTAAGGACAATCGGAAGGGCGGCAAGGGCGCATAGAACGAGGATCGGGCCGATCACGTACCACTGCCAGATGATGTCGAGTGAGGGGGTTTCACCGCGGGCAAAAACCTCTGATAGGCCAGCGCCGATCCATGTGAAGGCGAGCGAGCCGGGGATGATGCCAAGAAAGGTGGTCACAGCGAAGTTGCGCAAAGATACGCCAGCAAGGGCTGGCACAAGATTGGCGGCAAAGAACGGGACCGCTGGGACAAGGCGCATAAGGAATAGATATGAAATCTCGTCCTCTTTGATGCCATCGCGGATGCGTTTAATCATGCCAGATGATCCATCAAGGCGCGACTGCAACGCATCGCCTAAGCCCATTTTGGCCGCCATAAAGATCGCAACCGCACCGATGGTGGCGGCTAGAACGATATATAGTACGCCGGGAAACAGGCCGAACAAAAAGCCGCCCAGCAATGTAAGGATCGAGGCGCCGGGCAAGGACAGTGCGACGACCGCAACATAGGCCAGCATGAACACAAGCACGGTCAGCAGGTAATTGCTGTCGCGCCATGCAAGAAGTGCTTCGCGGTTTTCAGCGAGCGCTTCAAAGCTCAGCACATCGCGCAAAAAGAAAAATCCTAGGGCAGCGCCAAGGCCGATAACAGCCAATGGCATCGCTTTGCGCCATGAAAACCCCTGATCGGGTTTTGTGGGAGGTGATTGTTGGTCGATGGCCTGCATCCTTGATCGTCCTTATATGCCTATAGCGGGTTCTGCGTCTGGAATGATAGATGCCGTCTAAATGTGGCGAAATCTATCCATGCTCACGCGTGGTTGATCTGTGTGACGCTGGATGTTTCAGGATTGACGGATTTTTGCAGGGGCTGCTAACGCGGGCGTGATCTGGGGCGGGGGATTGTTTCGAAAATGCAGGTTTGCGCATGTTCAAATATTTCATAGATTGCACCCGTCACCTAATTGACTTGGCGCATAAGCCGCTCTAAAAGCCGCGTTCTGGAACAACTGGTGCCGAATCCGGGCGATGATCGCCCTTCGTATTTCGGCCCGCGCGAGGAGAGGCGTTATGAAACGCACATATCAACCTTCTAATCTTGTACGCAAACGGCGTCACGGATTTCGCGCGCGCATGGCAACGAAGAATGGTCGCAAGATCCTGAACGCTCGCCGTGCACGTGGACGTAAAGAGCTGTCCGCGTAAAGCGCTGCTCAGCTCTGCTGAATTTTGATGCCGCCGGAGATGCCATCTGACCAAGTACAGGTCGGGGACGCGTCGCCGGCGGTTTCTTTTGTTGTGAGCACCATGAAAAAGCGCAAAGACTTCTTAGCAACCGCGCGCGGGGAAAAGCGGCACAAGACCGGGTTTGTTTTGCAAGCGCGGCGCAGGGGAGAGGGAAGTGGTGATGACAGCGGTGATGATGTGCGCGTTGGTTTCACCTGCACCAAGCGCGTTGGCAATGCGGTGGCGCGTAACCGGGCCAAGCGGCGGTTGCGAGAAGCGGCGCGGGCTGCCATGCCGACATTTGGGCGTCCCGGTTGGGATTACGTGCTGATTGGGCGCGCAGAAAAAACCGCGCGCCAACCCTTTGATGCCCTTGTGCGTGACCTTAGCGAGGCGCTAGGCTCGATCCACACATGACACCGCTTGCACATATCGCGGCCCTGCCTGTTCGGGGCTATCGCCTGTTCATCGGCCCTCTGCTTGGCACGAACTGTCGGTTCCATCCCAACTGTTCGTCATATGCGCTGGAGGCTTTGGAAAAGCATGGCGCATTGCGCGGGTCCTATCTGGCGATCCGGCGCATGGCGCGCTGTCATCCTTGGGGCGGGTCGGGCATTGATAATGTGCCGGATTAGAGGCGCGCTGAATGGATTACGTTGATATTTACTGCGAGCGTTTGGCACCGGGTCTGTTGGCCGAACCGCTGAACTTGATAACCAATCTTGCCTTTATCATCGCCGCCATCGTCATTTGGCCGCGCATCAAAGGTGATTTTGCAGCGCAACTGCTGGCGGTGGTTTTGGCGAGCATTGGTGTGGCCTCGGGTCTGTTTCACAGCTTTGCCACGTCTTGGACCGGGGCGGCAGATAGCCTGTCGATCTTGGTCTTTATCCTGATCTATCTATTTTTTGCCATGCGGCGGCTGTTTGCTTTTTCAAGTGGCGCGGCGGCGATTGGAACCGTTGCGTTCATTCCTTATGCGGCGGCGGTTGCTTATCTGGTGAATATGACCGTTGGATCGCTGAACGGGTCGTTTGTCTATATCCCCGTGCCAGTTTTGATCCTGATTTTCGCATTTCTTGTGCGTCGCGAGTTTCCGGTGGTGGCGCGGGGCTTTGTGATCGGGGTTTTGATCCTGAGCGCCTCGCTGTTTTTCCGCTCGATCGACGAAGGGATTTGTGGCGGGTTTCCGATTGGCACGCATTTTCTGTGGCATTGCTTGAACGGCGTGATGCTGGCTTGGATGATCTTGGTGCTGCACCGGGTGCCGTTTGTCGCGCGGTAAGCGCTCAAAACACGGGTGCGCGAACTTGCACCCGCGCGTCCTGCCCCCTAAAGAGCGGACACGATCCAAACGACCATCCCCAAAGCATCAGGATGAACCGCTTTATGTCCATTGATAAAGATACCGCACGCCGCGTCGCGCATCTTGCGCGCATCGAAGTTCCCGAAGCCGATCTGCCCGCTCTTGCAGGCGAGCTTTCAGGCATTCTGAATTTCATGGAGCAGCTCAATGAAGTGGATGTTGAAGGCGTTGAGCCGATGACGTCGGTCACGCCGATGGCCGCGCCCCAACGGGTCGATGAAATTACCGATGGCAATAAGCAGGACCAGATTTTGGCCAATGCGCCAGATTCCCGCGAAGGCTTTTTCGCGGTCCCGAAAGTGGTGGAGTAAGCCTGATGAGCGATTTGAACAAACTTGGCATTGCGGATGCGCGCGACGGGCTGCGCAAGGGCGATTTCACCAGCGTTGACCTGACGGATGCCTGCCTAAGCGCCATTGATGGTGCAGATGTTTTGAATGCAGTGAGCGCGAAACTGCCAGATCAGGCGCGCGCAGGTGCGACGCAGGCGGATGCGCGGCTTGCCAAAGGGGACGCGCCGGATATGTGCGGTGTGCCTTTGGGCATTAAGGATTTGTTTTGCACCCATAAGACCCCAAGCGGGGCGGCCTCGAACATCCTGAAAGGCTTTTTGCCCGAATATGAAAGCACCGTGACCCAGAATTTATGGGACGCGGGCGCGGTGATGCTTGGCAAGTTGAACATGGATGAATTCGCCATGGGCAGCTCGAATGAAACCAGTGCCTATGGTCCGGTTGTAAACCCTTGGCGGCGCAATGGTGCGGATACCGCTTTGACGCCGGGTGGGTCTTCTGGGGGCTCGGCCTCTGCGGTGGCGGGTGATCTTTGTATTGCGGCGACAGGCACCGATACAGG
>CAZBBZ010000020.1:0-8044 GCA_964489925.1 uncultured Rhodobacterales bacterium | reverse complement strand
TTAAGCCAACCTATGGACGCTGTTCGCGCTGGGGGGTTGTTGCTTTTGCCTCTAGCCTTGACCAAGCGGGGCCGATGACCAAATCCGTGCGCGATGGCGCGATTATGCTGGAAGCTATGTCGGGCTACGATCCCAAAGACAGCACCAGCGCGAATATTGCTGTGCCAAACTTTGAAGCGGCCCTAACCGGCGATATCAAAGGCAAAACCATTGGTATCCCGAAAGAATACCGTCTGGATGGCATGCCCGATGAAATCGAAAAGCTTTGGGCGGATGGTGCGGATATGCTGCGCGATGCGGGGGCTAAAATCGTTGATGTGTCCCTGCCCCACACGAAATACGCGCTGCCTGCCTATTACGTGATTGCGCCTGCGGAAGCCTCGTCAAACCTCGCCCGTTATGATGGCGTGCGCTATGGCTATCGCGCGGATCTGGATGCCAATGATGGGATCACGCAGATGTATGAACGCTCTCGGGCTGAAGGGTTCGGGGCCGAAGTGAAACGCCGGGTGATGATCGGAACCTATGTTCTGAGCGCTGGGTTTTATGACGCTTATTATGTGCGCGCCCAGAAAGTGCGCACGCTGATTAAGCAAGACTTTGAAAACGTGTTTAAGGACGGGGTTGATTTGATCCTGACGCCTGCCACACCGTCGGCTGCTTTTGGCATCGGTGAAATGGCAGATGCGGATCCAATTCAGATGTATCTAAACGACGTCTTTACCGTGACTGTGAACCTTGCCGGGCTGCCCGGTGTGTCGGTTCCAGCCGGGCTTGATGGGCAAGGTTTGCCGCTGGGATTGCAGCTAATTGGGCAACCTTGGGAAGAAGGCGAGATGCTGAATGCAGCACATGTGTTGGAAAAAGCATGCGCCTTTGACGCGAAACCGGAAAAATGGTGGTAAATTCGAAACCCATCGCGGTATATTAAGCACCACTCGAGCTAAAAACCAAAGTCAGGCCTTAAGGTTATGATGCGCTATCTTCTTCCCTGCGCGCTTGCGCTTGCTGCATGTTCCAACCAACCGGCTGGGCAAAGCGAATTTCTGGACCCCGTGAATATCGAGGAGGTCGAGCAACAAGCGCGATTGGCGCAGCAGCGCCAGCAGGTGATAACGCAAGTGACCCCCGGCTTTGATGCCCAGCAGCCTGTGATTACCACGGCCACGGCAGTCGGCAATGATGAGACCTTAATCACGAGCCTAAGTGCGGCGATTGAAAACGCTGGTGAAGCCGGGCAAGAAATTGCGCTTGGCAATGGTGAGGTTGAAATTGCGAGCCCGTTGGATCCGGTTGAAACGACCGCGCCGCAAAGCACGGCGCAAGTTGCAAACGGGACGGCAAACGGAACGGCAGTTTTGCCCGCGCAAAACAGCGATGGCATTTCGGACAATTCCTTTTCGACCGTGACCGCATCGCGGGACATCACCACGGATCGGCAACGCACCCAAGCGCTTGCAGGGCAAACCGTTGTGCTTGAAGCGGCACCTTTGCCGCAGACAAATAATGCGGTGAATTTGGCGGCCTTTGCCCGGTCCACGGCCCATAAGATTGGCGAGCGGGTTTATTCACGCTCTGATCGCTCATCCAGCACGGCCAAGCGCCAGTGTCGGAAATACCCGAACCCGGATGCGGCGCAACGCGCGTTTCTGGCGGCTGGTGGGCCGAAACAGGATAAGTTGAAGATTGATCCTGATGGGGATGGGTTTGTGTGTGGCTGGTCGCCTGTGCCGTATCGGAATTTGCGTGTGGGCGGGCAATAGCACGCAAATTGTTGGAACGGGCAATAGCACGCAAAATTGTCCTAACGGGCAGTAGCCCGCAAATTTCCCGCCGGGCAGCCGGCAATTACAGATTTGTTTGAAAGACCCGTGCCGGGCAGAAATGTCTTGGGTGGGTTGAAAGCTGGTCCAACCCAATTTAGCCCAATACGGGCGTTCCGGCCAAAACGATGCTTGTCGCAGCCGAAACGCAATAGCTTAAATTCTCTCTATTCGGGCCTTCGGTGGGGACGGTCAGAATATCTTTTACGAATTAAAGCGGATAAAATGCCGCGCGTAACATTAGATCACGCGCAACTTATCACTCAATGCGAATGTTTCCCGCGTTGGAGCGCCCGCGTGGGCCTTCAACGAGATCGAATTCGATTGGTTGATTTTCGGTCAATGTGGTCAAGCCTGCTTCTTGCACGGCTGTAATGTGAACAAACACATCACTTCCCCCACCTTCGGGTGCAATGAACCCGTAACCTTTATCGGTATTAAACCACTTTACAGTGCCTTTGGCCATTTTGGGCCTTCCTTCATGTTGATCGACACAAGTTTGTGCCGACTTCTTCGCATTATGTAGTCGCCTTAGATGATCCCTCGCATGAGGATATCAACAAAGATGTGTGACATGCGCGCGGCTACCATAGCAGAAAACAATCCCCACACAATCATGGGGCGAAAACTTAGGCCATATTCACAGTTTATTGACTAAAATTAGCTTGTTAGCCTGTGTTTTGCGCAATTTTTATGAGCGAATCGCCGCTGGGAAATTCGCATTTAACAGTTTTTGCGTGGATTTAGTCGGCATTTTGCCCGCGAATCTTGTTCTTCACCTATAGGCCCGCCGCATTTTTTGGCGCTTGTGTGTATTGCAGGCATCGGCTTGTTGAATTAGATCGGTTTTTCAATCACGCGGCCCGTTCTTTGCGACCTAAAGATTTTGAACGCGCCGATTTCTTAAGATCGATGCCACGATGAAAGAGCGGATATGTTGGACATTTTTACAATTGAAAACCTTGGGAACCTCGTTGTTCTGATTTTCCTGCAAGCGGTTCTTGGGTTTGACAACCTGCTCTATATCTCGATTGAATCCCAACGTGCGCCCAAAGAAATGCAGGCCAAGGTGCGCCGCTGGGGTATTTTGATCGCCTTAGCCTTGCGGGTGATTTTGCTGTTTGTGATGATCCAGCTGATTGAAACCCTGAAGGATCCGTTTTTCTCGATTAACTGGACGGGCGTTCTGGAAGGGACGTTTAACTTTGCGACGCTGGTGTTTCTCTTGGGTGGCGGATTTATCATGTATACGGCCGTGAAAGAGATCCGGCACATGTTGATCGTGCATGATCTGGGCCATGCGGGTGAAGGCAAGTCCAAGAAGTCGACCACCCATGTTTTGGCGCTGATCGTGTTTATGAACCTGATTTTCAGCTTTGATAGCATCCTATCCGCGCTGGCGATTACGGATGTCTTCCCGGTTCTGGCCTTTGCGATTTTGCTGTCTGCGGTGGCGATGCTGTTGCTGGCCGACACAGTTGCAGAGTTCCTAGAGCGCAATCGTATGTACGAAGTTCTGGGCCTGTTTGTGTTGCTGATCGTCGGCGTTGTGCTGCTGGGCGAAGGCGGGCATTTGGCGCATATGAAACTGTTTGGCTATGACGTGGTGCCGATGAGTAAGGCGACGTTCTATTTCTCTATCGTGGTGCTGTTCTTGGTGGAAATCGTGCAGTCGGGCTATCAACGCAAACTGACCCACGAAAATCAGTTGAAGAACAAGCACTAGGTTTTGCTAAGTTTGAATTGGTTAAGGGGCGCTTTCGGGCGCCCTTTTTTGTTAACGAATTTGGGTGCAGAAGTTAACGAAACCCTAATTTGGGTGCCAAAATTACGGTTTTGCGGTGAATTTTGGTGGAAATGTCGTATAACTATTTGAAATACAAGTGTTTTTATTGGAAATTCAAGAGACACATCCCGTACAGCACTTGTACACATCCGGTACAGCAGTTTTTGTCCAATGCGCGCCAAGCCGCGTGCGCTTCGATTAACCTTTTGCGCCGCTTAAATGCCGCCGCAGACCCAGATTGCGCCAGAACCCGTTAGAATTTCGTAACCATGGCGTTTGACGTCATCTCCCCCGCTTTCCCCATAGATTCCACAGTCAGCCTTTGTTAACAAAGCACGAAGCGTAAGGAGAGAGACATGGGTATTCTAGATTTTCTGACCGGCGAGTTTATCGACGTCATTCATTGGGTCGATGACACCCAAGACACTTTGGTTTGGCGCTTTGAGCGCGAGGGCCACGAAATTAAGTATGGCGCGAAGCTGACCGTGCGCGAGGGGCAAGCGGCTGTTTTCGTGCATGAGGGCATTATTGCGGATGTGTTTCATCCCGGCCTTTACATGCTTGAAACCAACAACATGCCGATCACCACATCGCTGAACCACTGGGACCACGGCTTTAAGAGCCCGTTCAAGTCTGAGATCTATTTCGTTAACACCAAGCGCTATCAGGATCTAAAGTGGGGCACGAAAAACCCGATCATTTGTCGTGATCCTGAATTTGGCCCGGTGCGCTTGCGTTCATTTGGGACCTACGCGCTGCGTGTGACCGATCCGGGGCTGTTTCTGCGTGAAATCGTGGGCACGGACGGCGAGTTCACCACGGATGAGATTTCTTATCAGGTGCGCAACATCATTGTGTCGCGCTTTTCTGCGGCGATTGCGTCGTCCGGCATTCCGGTGCTGGATATGGCGGCCAACACGATCGAGCTGGCGCGGGTCTTGCGCGAAAAGCTGAACCCTGAGCTGGCGGCTTTTGGTGTGTCGATGCCAGAGTTTTACATCGAAAACGTATCTCTGCCCGAAGCGGTCGAAGCCGCTTTGGACAAGCGCACCTCCATGGGTGTGGTTGGGGATTTGAACACCTATATGCAATATCAGACCGCCGAAGCGATGACCGCCCAAGGGGGCGCTGGTTCAATGATGAATGCAGGCGTTGGCGCCGGGCTTGGCATGGCGATGGCCCAACAGATGGCGTTGCAAAACCAGATGGCGGGACAAGTCGGGCCTTGGGGTCAAATCCCAATGGCGCAAGCACCAAGTGCCATTGCACCACCACCTTTGCCTGCGGCCCCTGTTGAAAAGGTTTGGCATGTGGCGGACAAGGGCGAAACCAAAGGCCCCTATAGCCGTGCGAAACTCGGCCGGATGGCCGATGACGGTGATCTAGGGCGTGACACATTGGTTTGGACGGCTGGCCAAGACGGTTGGAAGACCGCTGATGAGGTGGATGAGCTGGCGCAGCTGTTCACCGTGCAACCGCCCCCCATTCCAAAGGGCTAATCCCATGCCCTCGCGCCGCACTGCATTGAAATGGCTTCACTGGGTCGGGTTCTGTTTGATCCTGTATTTCTATCTGGTGGAGCCGGACGAGAACGACGCTGATCCGGGCGGCGCCCTGTCGACCCATGCGGGGGTTGGCGCGCTTTTGGCGCTGCTCGTGGTGATTTGGACGGTGATGTATCTGCGCAAAGGGCTGGCATCGCGCCCCGGTCCCAAGCTGCCGCCCTTGGCAAAGACCGCGCATCCTTGGATGCACCGCGCGCTTTACTTGGGCATGCCTGTGATGATGCTGTCCGGTTTGGCCGCAAGTCTAAGCGCGCCTTATGTAGTGCGCGCGTTTGGACTGGTGCCGATGGGTACGGGCAATGGCACGAAAAGTTGGAACTACTTTTTTGAGGACATGCATGAGTTGGCGTTTAACGTGCTGATCGCGATGATCGTGGCCCATGCTGCGTTTCATCTGTGGCGGCATTTCTGGCTGAAAGACAACGCGCTGCGCATTATGGTGCCGAAACTTTTGCATAAGTGGCTATGAGCAGAACGACGATAGAACAGGCGGGAGAACAGGCGGGTGACACAGTTGCCGTCGATCACCGCTTTCCGTGCGAATCTTGCGGGTCTGATTTGCGCTTTGAGCCGGGCACGGATCATCTGACCTGCGATCACTGTGGCAATCAACAAGCCATTGGTAGCAATGAAGGCATCTGGAGCGTAGGCGCGATCCGCGAGTTGGATTTTCGCACAGCGGTGGCCAAAGCCTTGCCCGAAGCGGAAACGACGGAAATCTCCGTTTTGTCTTGCCCCAACTGTGCGGCGCAAGTCGAGTTTGAACCCAATATGCACGCGGCGGAATGTCCGTTTTGCGCAACCCCTGTGGTCACCGGTACTGGCACCCATCGCCAGATCAAGCCGCGCGGGGTCTTGCCCTTTGGTCTTGATGAACGAGCGGCGCGGGCGGCGATGAACGACTGGCTTGGCGCCTTGTGGTTTGCCCCCTCCGGGTTGAAAGCATTTGCGCGCGCGGGACGGGCCATGCAGGGCATTTACGTGCCGTTTTGGACCTTTGATGCGGATACACAGACACGCTATCGCGGGGAACGCGGCACGGTTTATTACGAAACGAAACAGGTGCGCGTGCGGGTGGATGGCAAAACGCAAACCCGGTCGCGTCGTGTGGCCAAGACGCGCTGGAGCCCAGTTTCGGGACGTGTTGCGCGGTTCTTTGACGATCTGCTGGTGCTGGCGAGCCGCGCGCTGCCGCGTGAATATATTGACGGCATCGCGCCTTGGGATTTGTCGGAATTGGAACCCTATCAGCCAGAGTATCTGGCCGGGTTTCGTTCAGAGGCCTACACGGTAGAGTTGGCCGATGGGTATGAGGGCGCCAGCGCGATTATGGATCGCACCATCGCGCGGGATGTGAAGTTTGACATTGGCGGGGACAAGCAGCGCATCCATGATCTGGATACGGATGTGGGCGCGATTACCTTTAAGCATGTGCTGCTGCCTGTGTGGACGGCGGCTTACAAATACCGCGGCAAGACCTATCGGTTTTTGGTGAACGGGCGCACGGGTGCTGTGAAGGGGGATCGGCCTTGGTCGGTCCTCAAGATCGCGCTGGCGGTTATTGCGGGGCTGTTGCTGGCAGCGGCGCTTGGGTATTTGATGGCGATAAACCAGCAAGGCGGCGGCTCGATCGAAGTGATCCGCATTCAGTAAAAGGGCCGATGATGACGGATACTCATGTAGCGATGCAACTTGTGACTTTGGACGAACCGCTGGAGTTGCGCGAGGTTGCGGATGCGCCTTTGGGTCCGCGCGATCTGCGCATTGATGTGGCGGCGGCGGGCTTGAACTTTGGCGATCTGTTGATCGTGAAAGGCACTTATCAGGAAAAGCCGGACCTACCTGCGACGATTGGCATGGAACTGGCAGGTACCGTGCGCGAAGTTGGCGCGGATGTCACCGGCATTGCGGTTGGCACTAGGGTTGCAAGCTTTTGTGGCACCGGGGCATTTGCAAGCCGGGCGGTTGTGGCCGCGGATCGCTGCGTTGAAATCCCGGATGCGATGAATTTTGCGGATGCGGCGGCGTTTTTGGTGGCCTATGGCACGACCCATGTGGCGCTTGATTACCGCGCGCGGCTGAGGAGCGGAGAACGGTTATTGGTGCTTGGCGCCTCTGGCGGGATCGGGCTGACGGCTGTGGAGTTGGGCAAGGTCATGGGCGCAGAAGTGATCGCTTGCGCGCGCGGGGCGGCCAAGCTGGAAGTGGCGCGCGCGGCAGGTGCGGATCATCTGATTGATAGCGAGCGCGAGGATATTCGCGAGGTGGTCAAAGCCTTGGGCGGCGCGGATGTGGTTTACGATCCCATCGGCGGGGATCAGTTTAAGGCGGCGCTGCGCGCGTGTAATCCGGATGCACGGATCATCCCGCTGGGCTTTGCCAGTGGCGAGGTGCCGCAAATCCCGGCGAATATCATTTTGGTGAAGAATATCTCGGTGCTGGGGTATTATTGGGGCGGCTACGCGAAATTCGCGCCCCATGTGCTGAGCGATAGTTTTAGTGCGTTGCTGGGCATGTATGAAGCGGGCAAGCTGCGCCCGCATATTTCTGCGAAACTGCCCCTAGCGGAGGCGAACGAGGCGCTGGCCCTAATGCGCGATCGCAAGAGCACAGGCAAGGTTGTGCTGGAGATGTGAGGTTTGGATGCAGACCGGGGGGATCCGGGCTTGGAGCGTTATGTTGAGGTCCGGTTCAAGTCTAAAGCGGCTTCTAGGCCAAGCGCGTAGCCAGACCGGGGGATGGCGATCCTGCATTATTGACGCGCGCTTTATGGCAGCCAAATGCCTCTTACCTACATGTGAAGCACCATGCCCAACCAAATCGCCAGCCCTGTGGACGGTCTGGCGATGCCCGGCGGCTTCGCCTTGATT
>CAZBBZ010000019.1:0-15716 GCA_964489925.1 uncultured Rhodobacterales bacterium | reverse complement strand
GTTCATCCGGTGTTTCAGGACCGCGCCCGGTCGATCATTGAAAATCGGTTAGGCTCGACCACCAGTACGATTACTGAATTTCGCTCGTCCAGCAACGAAACCCAAGCGACTGTTAATGTAACAATCGACGTTCCGTTCCCATTGTTGACATGGATTGGCCTTTTTGAGTCTGTAGAACCGGCCTTAACGATGACGGCTTCTGAACAATGGACGAGGACAGGAACGACAATCGTAACCGTAGCGCGGTAAATGAGAGATAGGGGCAACTGCCAAAGATGAAGGTGTTCAAGGTATCCAGAAAGGAATGGTGGCCACGTAAGCTTTGGTCCGACGAACGCGGTGGCGCGTCCGTTGAATTTGTCATTATCTTTCCGGTCTTGTTCTTTTTGGTTGGCTTTATCTTGCTTTTAGCGATCGACTTTTTCTGGATGCTCACGAGCCAAAAAGCCGTGGAACGCGGTGCGCGCGAAGCGATTGTACGACTTCCCGTGGCAGGATCGCTAATCGATCAGGGGCGGGTGATTAACTATGCCTCTACCGATGATGTGCGCGCAGGCGCCGCTTGCGAGCCGAGCGGAAATTGCCAAGTGATTAACACCGTGTCTTGCCGGGGCGGGGCGCATCTAAGCGATAACCCGACGGCGGCATGTGATGAGGCGCGGTTCAACGAGATTTATACAGTCGTGCAGCGGCTGGCCCCAAAGGGGATCGAGCCGCGCGATTTGACGATTACCTATGAGGACAGCGGGCTTGGCCGCGCCTCTGAAAGCTACATACCGCTTGTAACGGTACAACTTGAACAAACCCGCGTGCTGTTGGCCTTCCAATGGATCGATGCGTTTTTTGCGGTGGGAAATCCGACGCAATCTATCGTAGCGGCCTCCTTGGTCGGGGAACATCTGGGAAACTAAAGGTTAAAAAACATGGCCCTTACGCTGAGAAAAGAATCGGCTGAAAAATACGAGGCTTTTGCAATCGCCAACGATATGCGTCGGTTTGATTTGCTGGTCGAGGATTTGAACGCAGAGCTTTCTGGAAGTTGGACCTCGCTTTCCATGGAAGACGGGCTGAAATCCTATCAAAGCGACCCCTATGACGAGTTGGAATTTGTCATTGTCGCGGTTGATCGGGCGGATGAGGAAAATCTTGGCCCGGTGGCCAGTGTGATTTCGACGGCCAAAGGCTTGGGCTGCAAGGTGCTTTTGGTGGCCCATGAGCTTAGCCCGGTGTCCTTGCACCAGTTGATGCGCCTTGGGGCAGATGATTTTGCGCCCTACCCGCTGCCTGACGGGGCTTTGGCCGAAAGTTTTGAGCGCCTGCGCAATGCGCCTACGACCACTGCGGCGGCAGGTGGCGAGGGGCGTGATCGCCGGGGTATGATCCTGCCGATTTATGGCGTTGCAGGCGGGGTTGGGGCGACCACATTTGCCACCAATCTGGCTTGGGAAATGGCGCAATATACGAAAAAGACGAATAAGCGCGTTTGCATCATCGATATGAACTTTCAGTTCGGGTCCGTGGCGACCTATCTGGATTTGCCGCGCCGCGAAGCGATCTATGATCTGCTGACCGATAGCGCGAGCGTGGATCGCGAGTCTTTGAGCCAAGCGATGACCAGTTTTAAGACCCGGCTTGCGGTTCTGACCGCGCCACTGGATGCGCTGCCGTTGGATATTGTTGGCCCGGATGATGTTGAAGCGATTTTGAAAACCGCGACCGCGCAATATGACTTTGTGGTCATCGACATGCCGACCACTTTGGTCAGCTGGTCGGACAAGGTTCTGCAAATGGCAGAGACGTTTTTCGCCGTGATCGAAATGGATATGCGCAGCGCCCAAAACACGCTGCGGCTGTTGCGCACGCTAAAGGCTGAAGATTTGCCTTACGAAAAAATTCAATACGCCTTGAACCGCGCGCCCGGATTTACGGATGTGAACGGCAAGGCGCGTATCCGGCGTTTGGCCGAATCACTTGGTATCGCGCTGAACATTCTACTGCCAGATGGTGGTAAACCGGTCACAAATGCGTCCGATCAAGGCCTTCCTTTGTCAGAAACGGCTGCAAAAAACGCTTTGCGCAAAGAAATCCGCAGAATTGCCACATCTTTGGTCGACATGGCTGAAGAACAAAAAGCAGCCGTGGCATAGGGGTCAGAATAAATGTTCAAGCGATATAACAAGTCAGAAGTGCCAAACGCGCCGACGCTTGATCCAAAACAAGCCGTTGGCCCGGTCAGTGACAACAAGTCCGGTCGCAAGAAAGGCGCGCAGCCAGCCGAGGTGTCTGAAACCTCGATCAAGGCCAAGCAACGTCGCGAAAAGCTGATGGACGTGCGGATGCAATTGCACCGCAAATTGCTGGAAACGCTGAACCTGACCGTGTTGGACAAAGCGACCGAAGCGGATTTGCGCCGCGAAATTACGGTGATTGCCGCCGAAGGGTTGCGCGAAATGGGCATGGTGCTGACCGGCGCTGAGACCGAGACGCTGAACCAAGAGCTTTATGACGAAGTGACGGGCCTTGGACCGCTAGAGCCGCTTCTAAAAGACGACACGATCAACGATATTTTGGTCAACGGTCCCAAGCAGATTTTTATCGAACGCGCGGGTAAGTTGGAAATTTCCGAGGTGGTGTTTCGCGACGAAAAACACCTGTTGCGGGTGATCGATAAGATCGTGTCCGCCGTGGGGCGTCGTGTTGATGAATCAAACCCTTACGTGGATGCGCGGCTGCAAGATGGCTCGCGTTTTAACGCTATGGTTCCGCCTTGTGCGGTTGATGGCTCCTTGGTGTCTATTCGTAAGTTCAAAAAAGATAAGCTCGCGATTGATGAGCTGATTAACTTTGGCGCGTTTAACGAAGATATGGCCGCCTATTTGCAGGCGGCGGTTGCCACACGGTTAAATATCGTCGTTTCGGGCGGTACGGGCTCTGGTAAAACGACGACCCTGAATGCGCTGTCGGGCTTTATTGATGACGCTGAACGTATCGTAACCATCGAAGATACGGCGGAACTTCAGCTGCAACAGATCCACGTGGGTCGCATGGAAAGCCGCCCGCCCAACGTCGAAGGACGGGGCGAGGTGACGCAGCGCGATTTGCTGCGTAACGCGTTGCGGATGCGTCCGGACCGGATCATCGTGGGGGAGACCCGTGGCGATGAGGTGATCGACATGCTGCAAGCGATGAACACGGGTCACGATGGGTCGATGACGACGATCCACGCGAATTCTGCGCGCGATGCGGTGAGCCGGCTTGAGAATATGATCGCGATGACCGGGGTGGAAATGCCTCTGAAAGCGACGCGCCAGCAGATTTCATCGGCGGTGGATTTGATTGTGCAGGTGAGCCGTTTGCAAGACGGGTCACGTCGCATGATGTCGATCACGGAACTGACCGGCATGGAGGGCGAGATTATTTCGATGCAAGAAATTTTCTCGTTCAAACGCAAAGGATTAGACGAAAACGGCAAGATCATGGGCAACTTTGAAGCTGCTGGTTTGCGCTCGTCCTACACAGAGCGGTTCGAGCAGTGGGGCTATGATTTGCCTGCCAGCATTTATACGCAGAAGAACTTTTGATCGGGGTGAACGAGTTATGAGTTACGAGCCTATCATCTATGCCGTAATTTTTGTCGGCATCCTGTTTATGGTCGAAGCGATCTACCTGTTGGTGTTCGGGAAATCCGTGCGCCTTGAAGGGAAGGTCAACCGGCGGCTTGATCTGTTGGAAAAGGGTGAAAATCCCGAAGACGTTCTAAATACCCTGCGCCGAGAGCGCGAGCAGCACCGCGAAGGCATCAGCCTGCCGGTTCTAGCACCGCTCAGCGCGAAGGCGGCGCAGGCCAATATCGCGTTTTCCCCGGCGGCACTTGTGATGATTATGGTGGTTTTGGGCGTGATGAGCTTCGTTGCGCTGACGTTTTTCACCGGGGCAGGTTTGGCGATCCGCTTGGGCGTGTCGGCGGCGATGGGCTATGGTGCGGTGTTCATTTGGCTGTCCAACAAGGCTAAAAAGCGGATTGCGCTATTTGAAGAACAGCTGCCCGACGCGGTGGAACTGATCGTGCGCTCGTTGCGCGTGGGCCATCCGTTTTCGAGTTCGATTAACATCGTGGCCGAAGAAATGGCCGATCCGCTGGGGTCTGAATTTGGCATGATCGCCGATGAAGCGACCTATGGCATGGATGTGAACGAAAGCCTGGAAAAGATGGCGACGCGCATTGACGTGCAGGATCTGAAATTCCTTGCGGTTGCGGTGAACATTCAGTCCACATCGGGCGGTAACTTGGCCGAAATCCTTGATGGATTGGCCAAGGTGATCCGCGCGCGGTTCAAGCTGTTTCGTCGCGTGAAAGCGATCACCGCCGAGGCCCGTTGGTCCGGTTGGTTCCTGTCGATCTTTCCGCTCTTGGCGCTGGTGCTGATCAATGTCATGCAGCCGGGCTATTACGAAGGTGTTCAGGAATCTGAGTTTTTTGTCCCTGCCGCTTGTGTCGTGGGTGCGTTCCTTCTTGTGAACGTGATCTTCATGCGCATTATGGTTAACATAAAAGTGTAACGATGGGTTCTGTAGTAGATAGCGTCACCCAACTTTGGGAATTCCTCACGGCCGCTTTTGGCCCGATGGGGCCGTTTTTCGCGCTTGGCGGCGTTGGTGCCTTGCTGGTGGCTTTGTCCATTCCTGCCTTGTTGCGGCGCAAAGCGGACCCGCTGGATAAGCTGAATGTATCTGGCCACGATAGACGCGATGCCAGACTTGCGGCTGCTGCGGCAACAAAAGAAGACGGCGGCAATGTGCGCCTGCGCTATGATGGTGGCGCGGCGGGGCGTTTGGAAAAATTCGCGCCCTACCTTGAGCCCAAAGATCAAAAAGAACTGGGCGCGAACCGTCTGAAGCTGATCCAAGCGGGCTATCGGTCCAAATCGGCAGTTTCGACGTTTCACTTTGCGCGCTTTGCGCTTGGGATTGGCTTTCTGCTGGTCGGCGTTTTGTCGGTCTTTGTGCGCAACACAGAACCTTCGCTGACCTCGCTGATGATGTCGGTGCTGATACCGGGTGCGGTCGGATATTTCGCGCCGAGTTATTGGGTGACGCGTCGGGTCGCGCAGCGTCAAGAAGACGTAATGAACGGCTTTCCCGACGCGCTTGATCTGATGCTGGTGTGCGTGGAAGCAGGCCAATCGCTCGATCAGGCGATTATGCGGGTGAGTAAGGAAATTCGCGGCGCCTATCCGACGCTGGCCGAAGAATTTGAATTGGTGTCCTCTGAAATGCGCGCGGGTAAGGATCGCTCTACGGTGCTGCGCGATATGTCGGAACGCTGCGGCGTGCCGGATATTTCGTCCTTTGTGACCGTGCTTGTGCAATCGGCCACCTTCGGGACGTCGATTTCGGATGCTTTGCGGGTTTACGCATCAGAGATGCGGGACAAACGAGTGATGCGGGCCGAAGAAAAAGCCAACGTCTTGCCAACAAAACTAACCATCGGCACCATGTTGTTCACCGTGCCGCCATTGCTTATAATCCTAGTGGGACCGTCGATTTACGATATCTACGTCAACCTCTTGGGAGGATAGCACTCAGGTGCGGTGGGGAAAAACAGGGCTTAGCAGCGTATTGATTTTAGCCGGCCTTGTGGCCTGCGGCGATACCACGCGTGCGGGATTGAACGAACGGGGTGTTTTGGCCCCGGTTGGCGCGCCCGCAGACGGTGAATATCCCGACGGGTTGTCAGTGGGTCATCGCATGATGGCGAACGGGCAATATGAATTGGCGCTAAAGGCCTATACCCGCGCGGTGACCCAGCAAGGCTTGAATGTAGATGTGCTCTCGGCGATGGGGTCTGCTAATCTGAAATTGGGCCGCCTTGGGCAAGCCAAAAAGTTTTTGGAACAAGCCACCGCGCAAGACGACGGCTTTATTCCCGCGTGGAATAACCTTGGCGTGGTCTATACCTCTTTGGGCGAATATGAGAACGCGCATCAAGCGTTTCGGGCGGCTTTCGCCTTGGACAACGGAAAGTCCGAAGAGATTTGGCAAAACCTGCTTTTGGCGATAGATAACAAAGATAACCAAAATAAAGCACAGCCGGATGATGTAAATTTCCTGCTCGTGCGCAGAGGCAACGGGCGGTTCCTATTGTTGGAGACCCCCAAATAACAGGGATTTGATCCATGACGCATTCGGGTCGAACAGCGGCGTTTGCCGCTTTGCTGGGGGCGGTTTTTCTGACGGGTTGCGATAAAATGCGCAACGAAAAGCCCCAACTTGAAGGCGATATGGATGTCATTGACGCCACTGGTCTGAACGAGATCATGCTGACCATGGCCGATCCGAACCAGTCTGCCGCGCATTTTCGCCGGGCGCTAAGCCGCGAGCCGGAAAACGTGGATCACATGCGCAGTTTGGCGGTGTCTTTGGTGCGCGCGCGTCGGTCCGCGGAAGCGGCGCCTGTGTTTGAAAAAATCATTTCCACCGGCAAAGCGACCACCAATGATCGGTTGCTTTACGCCGAGGCCTTGATCGCTGGGGGTGCGATTTCCCAAGCCGAAGCGCAGTTGGACCAAATCCCGCCGAATGTGGAAACCTATAAGCGTTATTTGCTCGAAGCGATTGTCGCGGATAACAACAAGGAATGGAAAAAGTCCGACAGCTTTTATGACACGGCGCGCAAGCTGACGGCCAAGCCTGCGGCGGTGTTGAATAACTGGGGCATGTCCAAACTGGCGCGTGGTGAGCTGACGCAAGCCGCCAATCTGTTTCAGGAATCCATTACCTTTGATCCGCAGTTGTTTCAGGCCAAAAACAACCTGATTACATCGCGCGGGCGGCAAAAGAATTATCAGCTGCCTGTGATCCCCATGAGCGAAACGGAAGAAGCAATTTTGCTTTATAATCTTGGGATCATTGCGGTGCGTCAGGACGATACGGATATCGCCAAGGGGCTGTTTAGCGAGGCGGTTGATACTCATCCGCAGCATTACCCGGAAGCGGTTGATGCATTGTCGTCGCTTGGTGGCTCGGTCTAGGTGGAGATGCGTCAATGACCGCAGCTTTGCCATTGTTTCTTGGGGCGCTGCCGCTCTGCCTTTATGCCGCGTGGAGCGATCTGCGTTTGATGATTATCCCGAATTGGGTGTCCATTGGGCTGTTGGCCGTTTTCGTCGTTTTGGGGCTGATCTTTTTGCCGTTGCCTGAATTTGGCTGGCGCTTGGGGATTGGTTTTGGCGTGTTGGCGGTTGGATTTGTGCTGAACGCGATTGGGATCGTGGGGGGCGGTGATGTTAAAATGCTGGCGGCTTTTGCGCCCTATATCGCCCTTGGGGAGCATGTGGATTACTTGTTGATCCTATCGGTCAGCTTGCTGGCGACGCTGCTGTTGCACCGCATTGCCATGCGCATTGGATTTATCCGCGCGCTGACGCCAAATTGGAAATCTTGGAGCGCGGGGCGCTATTTCCCCATGGGGATTTCGATCACCGCTGCGGGATTGGTGTATCTTGGCCTGCGGGCCTTTTAGTTCAAGGCAAACAGCCGATAATGCGGCGTTTCATGCACGAGACTTATCGAGCGACCGCTGTCATTCAGCGCGTTTAGGTAGTGACGCAGCGGCACAAAACTGGCTGAACAGGTCGGGACCACCACCACATCTGCCGTTTCAATGCCGGTTTGCCCGCCGTAGAACCACACCGGGCGTGACGGTTCGCGGGCAAAGCCGCCGACAAGTGGCAGTGGGTTAAATGCGCCTGCCCAGCCGATGACTGCCTCGCCATAACCTTGGGCTTTAAGGTCGTTGGAAATGGCCAAAACTTTGCCGAAATAGCCGATTTTCAACTCACATTCCGGGATGTTCACGCCGCCGAAAATCACCGGGTCTTTGTCGCGCTTTTCCTTTTGAGAACGCGCGGCATCTGGAACTGGCACCGGGGGCAGATCAATCGTGCCTGTGGGGGTAAAGGCGGTTTCGCTTTGGATCAGCAGTCCCTTGTGGGTCGGGTCTTGGAAAATGGGCGTGTAATGCGCGGCGTTGGCCATCAGGTTCCGCGTGGGGCTGTTTAGGATGTTGAAAAACGACGGGGCGGATAGGGCGCTTGCGGCGATGCCAAGTGCCAAGAACAGGCTGCGTCCATCGGTGCCAATGGCTCTTTTGTCGCAAAGACGGGTGGACCAGACAAAGCAGAGCACGGCCATCACCATCAGCCATTTGGGATCATTGCCCCAGTTTTGATAGGTGATGAAGGCAAAGCCTGGCACAAGCACCATCAACAACAGACCCGCGCGCATCTGTCCGGCTTGGCGCAAGCCGATGACCGCCGCTAGTAGGAGTGCGGTGCAAGCGATGAATTTTGGCCCCGAAAGGATCGAGGTGAAACTGGCACCGGGAATAGGGCGCACTTCAGAGGAGCGCACGAAATTCAGGTCGTGCAGGTAAGCTGCCCAATATGAAACGCCGCCGCCGGTGATGGTGGCGACAATGATGGCGGCCAGTCCGGTCAGCGCAAGCGCGAGGGTCAGCTTGGTGTTGCGCGTCGTTAACAGCCCGACGATCACGACCGGAGCAAAGGCGACGAAATAGGACATTTTCAAAAGGGCAAAGAATGACAGGCAAGCGCCGATCAATATACCCTCAGTGATGGGGCGTTCGCTTTTGGGGTCCAGCATGATGGCCGCGACCAGAACAAAGGCCACCATCCAGCCCCAACGGTTGTAGTAAAGCGACATGGACACGGTGCTAAGGGTGCCGCCGTAAACGCCGCCCATGCCCACAACGAGGCAGAATAGGCCAAAAAGCACGCCCACAAGCAAGTTCATGCGCGATCCGGCGACATAGGCCATTGCGGGCAGGAACAGTAGTGGAATCAATATGTTGGCATAGATCAGCGCTTGGGCGGCGCCAAAGCCTGCGCCTAAAAACCAAGTGATGGGCAAAAACGCGAGGATGCCCAAGGGTGTTAGGAAATCCAAATGCGCGTGCTGGCCCTCGGCGATCCGCATGGCGGCGTCCGTGGCGTGCATCACGTCAACCACATGGCCGGAGGTGACCAGCTTACCGGCCGCGATCCAAATGCCAGCAATAACCGCCCAAATTAGTGTGAAAATCACAAGCGCGCGTGCAAAGCCCATTGGGGATGTCATCAGGGAAACGCCTTTTTTTTAGCCCGCTGGTTGGGGTGCCGTGCATGACGAGTCGGTCGCTCTAGTTTAGCGCCTTAGGGCCGTAAATTCGCCCAAAACATCGGCGAAATAAGGGCGATGGAAAACGAAATTGAAGGTCCGCATCAATGAAGCACACCAAAACATCGGTTCATGCGCCAGTCCCCCCGGTTAAATTACAAGAAACTGGCCTCGAAGTGGTGCTGTGCCGCGACATCATGCTTAAGACCGTGTTTCGCCAGAACCTATCGGCGGCCTCTGACATTGCGCAAAAGCTATGCGTGTTGCCCCCGGTGGCGATGGAAATCATCGAGCTGGCGCGCACAGAAGGCTTGATTGAAACGCTGGGTGTTCGGGGATCAACGCCAAGTTCGGAAATGCGCTATCAACTGACGGATAGTGGGCGCGCGCGGGCCTTGGATGCGCTGGAGCAGTCCGAATATTATGGTGCGTTGCCCGTGACCCTAGAGGCGTTCAAAGAGCAAACAGAGCGCCAGTCGATCCGCGATATCGTGATTACGCAAGAGATGTTGCAGAACTCGATGCAGCATTTGATTTTGCCCGGTGGGATGTTGGATGAACTTGGTCCGGCGGTCAGCTCGGGCAAGTCGATTTTGATGTATGGGCCTCCGGGCAACGGGAAATCGTCGATTTCAAATGGGATTCGGGATGCGATTGGGGAAAAGATATTTATCCCGCGTTGTATCGAATACGAAGGTCAGGTGATTTCGGTTTACGACCCGATCGTGCATTCGGAAGCCGAAGTTGACGAGGACGAGGCGAGTGCCTTGCGCCGCAGTGCCGTGCATGACCCGCGGTATATGTTGTGTTCGCGCCCGACCGTGATGACGGGCGGTGAGTTGACGCTGGATATGCTCGATCTGAACTACAACAAGATCAGTCGCACGTATCAAGCGCCCTTGCAGATGAAGGCCTCTGGCGGGGTGTTCATCGTTGACGATCTGGGGCGTCAGCAGGAACCAGCCCAAGCGCTGATTAACCGCTGGATCGTGCCGATGGAAAACAACATTGATATTTTGTCGCTGCAATCGGGGCAAAAATTCGTGGTGCCCTTTGATACGCTGGTGATTTTTTCGACCAACTTTGCACCCAAAGAGCTGTTTGATGGGGCTGCACTGCGCCGGATTGCCTATAAGGTTTTGATCGATGGGCCGACGCGGGATGATTACATCAAGATTTTCATGCTGATTTGCCGATTCAAGAAAATCAAACCAACCGAAGAAGTTTTGACCCATCTGCTGCGAAATAAGTATCCGGAAGTGAACAATAACTACGCAAATTACCAACCGGGTTTCTTGATCGACCAAATGATCGCGATCTGCGAGTATGAACAGCGAGATAGGGTGATGACGGTGGATTTGGTCGATAGGGCATGGGAAAATCTGTTTGTGAAGGACCGCGTGATCGCGAAATAAGCGTTGTTGTTGCCGGATGCGGTCGCATGGGGCTCCCGATGGGGCGAGCCTTGGCGGATGCGGGGGTGCGCACGCGTGGTTTCGATGTGCGCACAGGCGATGACTTTCCCGGCTTGGACATGGAATTTGATGCTGCGCGCGTCATGCAGGGTGCGACGCATCTGATTAGCGTTGTGCGCGATCAGGCCGAAACCGAAACCTTGCTTTTTGGTCCAAACGGTTTGTTGCAAAGCGGCGCCGCCTTGCGCTTTGTTGTGATCTGCTCGACGCTGCCGCCCGGTTATATCATGGACCTCGCACAGCGGCTTCCAAGCGATATTTGTTTGGTGGATGCGCCTATGTCCGGCGCGCAAGTTGCGGCTGAGGAAAAGCGCCTGACGTTTATGTATGGCTGTGAACTGGGCTTAGAAGACGAATTGGCGCTGTTTTTAGCGCCGATGGGTCAGCAGTTTCACCATATGGGCGATTTGGGGCGTGGGATGCTGACCAAAGTGCTGAACAATCTGGTGGCGGCGAGTTCGGTTGTGTCCACGCGGTTGGCGCTTGATTGGGCGAAAGACTGGGATTTGGACAAGACCCGGCTTTTGAATACCATGCACGACAGTTCGGGGCAGACGTGGTTTGGGTCGAACTTTGAAGCGATTGAATTTGCACGTGATGGGTTTGCGGATGACAATTCGATTGGGGTTTTGCGCAAAGACGTGGCCTGCGCCTTGACCTGTGCGCCGGATGGAACACATGCTTTGGGAACAATTCTGCAAGACAGTTTGAAAGCGCTTCGTGACTTCGACGACAAGTGATCTGCCGCCGAAATTTGCCGCCTGGTTTGCGGGCCGTGGTTGGGAGCCGCATCGCCATCAGCTTGATGTTTTAGACCGCTCCGATGGGGCCACGCTGCTGATTGCGCCCACGGGTGGGGGCAAGACCTTGGCGGGGTTTCTGCCGTCTTTGATTGATTTGGATACCCGCTCAAATGGGGATGCGCATAAGGGGCTGCACACGCTATATGTCTCGCCCCTGAAAGCTTTGGCGGCGGATATTGCGCGAAATTTGCAGACCCCCGTGGATGAACTGGGGCTGGATATTCGAATTGAAGGGCGCACGGGCGACACCAAGCAGTCCATGCGCCAACGCCAGCGGGTTGATCCGCCGCAGATTTTGCTGACGACGCCTGAAAGCCTGTCGTTGCTGATTTCCTATGAAGAAGCACCGCGCATATTTGCGGGGCTTAAGCGGATTGTGGTGGATGAAATTCACGCACTTGCTGAAAGTCGACGCGGGGATCAGTTGATGCTGGCGCTAGGGCGGATCGAAGGTATTGCGCCGGGGGCTGCGCGGATTGGGCTGTCGGCGACGGTCGAGGACCCGCCAGCTTTGGCGCGGTTTTTTAGCCTTAGCGGGCGCAAGGTGGATGTGTTGCACGCGGACCCCGGCCCGCCTGCTGATATTGCGATGCTGGAAACGCAAGAGCCGCCGCCGTGGGCTGGGACTGGCGGGCGCTATGGCGTGGCAGAGGTGATGGAGCAGGTCAAAGCGGCGCGCACCACGTTGATTTTCGTCAATACGCGCGCCACCGCAGAGCTGTTTTTCCAAGCGATTTGGGAAGCCAACGACGAGGCTTTGCCCATTGGTCTGCACCACGGGTCGCTGTCACGCGAAGCGCGCGAGCGGGTTGAAGCGGCGATGGTGCGCGGCGAGTTGCGGGCGATTGTGGCTACGGGCTCGCTCGATCTGGGGATTGATTGGGGGGATGTGGATCTGGTCATTCAGATCGGCGCGCCTAAGAACGTGAAGCGGTTGGTGCAGCGGATTGGGCGGTCAAACCACCGCTATAATGCGCCGTCGCGGGCGTTGATCTTGCCTGCGAACCGCTTTGAGGTCGTGGAATGTCAGGCGGCCTTGCAAGCGGTTGCCGAGGCAGATTTGGACGGCGATCCGCGCGGGCCGGGGCCGTTGGATGTGTTGTGCCAGCATATTTTGGTGGTGGCTTGTTCGGGGCCGTTTGCGGCGGATGACTTGTTCGCGCAGGTGGCGGCGACCGGGCCTTATGCGGGGCTTAAGCGGGCGCCGTTTGACGATTGTTTGGACTATTGCGCGACCGGGGGTTACGCGTTTCGCGCCTATGACAAATGGCAGCGGTTGCAGCAGTTACCGGATGGGCGCTGGGGCTTGCGTGATCCGCGGCGTGCGCGGGCCATTCGCATGAACATCGGTACGATCATTGATACTGAAACCCTGAAAGTGCGGCTGAGGTCTCGGCCGCAATCACGGGGCGGGGGTAAGCCTTTGGGTGAGGTCGAAGAAAATTTTGCCGCCTCACTAGAAGTCGGGGACACGTTTTTAATAGGCGGACAGGTGGTGCGCTATGAAGGGCTGAACGAGATGACTGTGATGGTCAGCAAACAGCCCACGAAACCGCCGAAAATTGCGGTGTTTTCGGGGACGAAATTGGCGACCTCGACCCAGTTGTCCCATCGGGTTCTGGGCATTTTGGATGCGCCAGATGGCTGGGGACGTTTGCCCGATCATACCGAGCTGTGGTTGCGCCAACAGATTGGCATTTCTCAGATGCCGCGTGCGGATCGACTGTTGGTGGAAAGCTTTGAGCGGGGCGGGAAGGAACATCTTTGCATTTATGGGTTTGCCGGGCGGAATGCGATGCAAACGCTGGGCTTGCTTGTGACCCGTCGGATGGAACAGTTGGGGCTTGATCCGCTGGGCTTTGTGTCCAATGACTATGCGCTTTTGGTTTGGGGGCTGAACCGGGTCGATGATGCGAGGCCGTTGTTGGCCCCGGATAACCTGCGCGATGGGTTGCAGAATTGGCTGTCGCAAAACGCGGTGATGAAGCGCACGTTTCGTAATGTGGCAACGATTGCGGGGCTGATTGAGCGCAATCTGCCGGGGGCGCGTAAGTCGGGTAAGCAGGCGACGTTTTCGAGCGATATTCTTTATGACACCTTGCTGAAATACGACCCGGATCATTTGATGATGAAAATCACGCGCACAGAAGCGCTGCGTGGCTTGGTCGATTTTGGGCGGATCGAAGAAATGTTGGAACGCACTGCCGGGCGTATTGATTTGGTGCGCGCAGCCCATGTGACGCCGCTGTCCGCGCCGTTGTTTTTAGAGGTCGGCAAAGTGCCGATTTACGGCGCGGCGGATGAGCGTTTGCTGGCAGAAGAAACGGAACGGCTGTTGGCAGAGGCGGGAGTCGCCGTTTAACGGTTAATTAATGATTGCAGGCTTTCATTGTTTGGTAATCTGGCTTATCCATTGAATTGGAACAAAACGGGACCATTTAGGCGGATGAGCAGTCACAAATTCACCTTTGCGGGGGCCGGGTTAGAAGCCTTTCCTTGCGGTGCGCTTTGGTGGGCTGACCAGTCGCTATTGTGTGTTTCGGACCTGCATTTGGGAAAATCGGAACGCATTGCCCGGCGCGGGGGTGCGCTGTTGCCGCCCTATGACACCGCGGAAACCTTGTTACGTTTGCGCCAAAGGGTCGAAGAATTGTCCCCTCGGGTTGTTGTCTCGCTTGGGGACAGCTTTGATGACCAAGCCGCCGAAGCAGGGTTGGCGGCATCTGAAACCCGGATGCTGGCGGCAATGATGGCCGGGCGTCGTTGGGTTTGGATTGCGGGAAACCATGATCCGGGTCCGGTTGAAACCGGTGGGACTTGGGTGCAGGACCATGTGGCGGGGCCGTTGGTGTTTCGCCATATCGCACAAGCCGGTGCTGTTGCGGGCGAAGTGTCTGGGCATTATCATCCGAAAATGCGCGTCCCCACGCGGGGGCGGACGATTTCGCGCCCCTGTTTTTTAAGCGATGGCGCGAAGCTGATTTTGCCATCCTTTGGCGCGTTTACTGGCGGATTGCAGGTGGATCATCCTGCGCTGGCGGGGTTGATCGGGCCAAATGGGATGGCGTTTTTGACCGGGCAAAAGGTGCATGCGGTGCCTTTGGCGGCGACAGTTTTGCCGACATAAAAAAGGCCCCGCAGAGGGGGCCAATTTTTGGTGTTTTGGGGCGAGGTTTAAGTCGCCGGATCAGGTTCCAGATCGCCATCACTGGCTTTCGGCTTTTTCCCCGTTGACGGGATCGCCGTGATGCTGGCGCCACCGTCAGTTGGCGCATGCGTGTCGTCGTCATCGCTGCCGCGGTTCAACGGATCACCGGCAATCACCTTGGCAATCTCGCCGCCCGTCAGAGTTTCGTATTCCAGTAAGCCTTCGGCCAAGCGGTTAAGATCTTCGCGCTTGTCGGTCAGAATTTGCTTGGCGCGTTCATAGCCTTCGTCAACCAACTTGCGGATTTCTTCGTCGATCACTTCTTGGGTTTCAGGACCGGCCATGGAGCCACCCTGTTGCGGGCCAAGATGGGTCATCTGCTCGTTGGCGTAGTCGATATTGCCGAGGCGTTCTGACATGCCGAACTGCGTGACCATCGCGCGCGCAATGCGGCTGACCTGTTGAATGTCGGACGATGCACCAGAGGTCACGTTGTCTTCGCCAAACACCAGTTCTTCGGCGACCTTGCCACCCATCGCCATGGCGATTTTGGATTTATATTTGGTCTTGGTCACCGACAGCTGATCGCGTTCGGGCAAGCTCAGCACCAGACCAAGCGCACGACCGCGCGGAATGATCGTCGCTTTGTGGATCGGATCATGCTGCGGCACGTTAAGGCCCACAATCGCGTGGCCCGCTTCGTGATAGGCAGTGAGCTTTTTCTCGTCTTCGCTCATGACCATCGAACGACGTTCCGCGCCCATCATCACTTTGTCTTTGGCGTTCTCGAAGTCTTCCATTTTCACGAAACGCTTGCCTGTGCGCGCGGCCATCAGAGCGGCCTCGTTCACGAGGTTGGCAAGGTCCGCACCGGAAAAGCCGGGGCAACCGCGCGCGATGATGCGCAGGTCAACGTCCGGGCCAAGCGGCACTTTGGAGGCGTGGACTTCAAGGATTTTCTTACGGCCGTTGATGTCCGGATTTGGCACCTGCACCTGACGGTCGAAACGACCCGGACGCAGTAACGCGGGGTCCAGCACGTCAGGACGGTTGGTAGCGGCCAGAATAATGACACCTTCATTGGCGTCAAAGCCGTCCATTTCAACCAGCAAC
>CAZBBZ010000018.1:0-15829 GCA_964489925.1 uncultured Rhodobacterales bacterium | reverse complement strand
ACACATACGGCAACAGCACAGGGTAACCTTAAGGGTTGGAATATGCTTCTGTCAGCCGGTAGCGACGGTTCAGATTCAAACGTAACCGTGGTGGTAACCAACACCCGCACTGGGGAAAGTGTCACCGACACAGTCGCCCTCACGGACGGGGAAAGTTACACCAATCGTGTGTTCAACTTTGATCCAGAGCTGAACTTTCATGCTGATGATGTGCTTGAGTTTGACGTATCCGCTGATACCGACAACGGACAATTGTGGCGGTTCGCACGAGATCGCAGCATTGATGCAGGTAACGAGGACGATCCACGCGCAACTGTTCTGGATTGGACTGATGCAGTGGAAGCCGTTTATCCAACCTTGGATGGAAGTCCGGGTCGGGCAGATCCTTCGGGCGATTTAGAGGTAGATGTGTTTGTGGAGACTATCGTCACCACCTACACCGACGCTGACGGCAATAGCGTTCTGGTTGCGGCGCCTGCAAGTGATCCAAGCGATGTATCGATCATCTCAGAGATCCCTGTTGAGTGGGAGTTGTCTACTGCAAGTCCTGCAATCGCCGATACTGACCAAGACGGCATCAGCAATACCGCCGACGCCACCTTCAACCTGACGGCCACTTTGCAAGCAGGTATCGAGGATGGTTCCATCGACGGCACAGGTCACACTGATCTGGTGCTAGAGGGCGCGGGCATGTTCCTTGACTTAACGCAGGCGGCGGATCAGTCCTTCGACAATCTGCGTAATGTGGATTTGACGGGTACGGGCGGTAACACCCTGAACCTTGATGTCAGCGACCTGCTTGAAATTGCCCGCGACGACTTCTTGGTGGTTGAAGGTGATACTGGCGATGCGGTGCAAATCACTGGGGGTATGAGCTATACCGCCACGCTGACGGGCGACAATGCGGTCTATGACATCTACGAAGGTAGCGGTGCGACATTGTTGATCGACGACGAACTGACGGCGATCGTAACCTAAGCAAAGCGGCCTCCGACCACGGAATTGGTCGGGGGCGACTAAACATGGAAGGGCGCGTTCGTAATCGCGCCCTTTTTGCTGCACCTGTTAAGCCCAAGTTTTGGGAAAAATCGCAAAGGCATGTAGGCGGCATCCGAAACTTTCGAAGCGCTGGACAACACCAACACCTTGCAAAAGATTGCGATATTAATGCCGCTATCAAAATTCGCGCATCCAAATGAGCCAAACTTTTGCCATAATTGAGACCGATTTAAGTTTGGTGCGTTTTTTGTAGCGTTTTTCGCGTGTTGTGTGGGGTTTTGCGGAAACAAAATGGGGTTGAATTTGTTCGATCGAATCCAAAGCCGCCTTGCGGCATTTTCCAATGATACAAATGGTGCGATCACGGCATTTACCCTCGTCGTTTTTATGACGATGTTTCTTTCTGTGGGCATGGCGATTGATTTTATGCGCCACGAATTGGCGCGCTCAGAGTTGCAAGACGCGCTTGATCGCGGCGTATTAGCAGCGGCTCTGACATCCGATAAGGACAGCGCTGAAACGGCGGTGGTGCAATATCTGCGCACGGCTAACTTCGTGTCGTCCGATGCGGACGTAAAGGTTTACCCGGAGTTTTCCAGAGCCAAGCGAAGCCTGTCTGCAGAGGCTGTTTTTCCCATAAAGACCTACTTCCTAAAGCTGGTAGGAATTTCCTCACTCAAGGTGCAGGCGGCTAGCAGAGCTTCGACCGCGCAATCAAATATGGAAATTTCATTGGCGCTGGACATCTCTGGGTCAATGGCGATGTATCGCGCGCCGGTCAGGTCTAGCTCTTTGACCAACCTTGGGCCTAACTTTGACAGCTCAACTGTAACGCGCGGTTCAATCAAGCGATTGGATATGATGAAATTTGCGGCCAAGGACTTTGTTGACCTGATGTTAGAGGACGGTGGCCAAACAACGACGATCAACTTGATCCCGTTTGCAGGGCAAGTAAACGCGGGCCCTTACGTGATGGATCAAATGGTTGCGGACCGGATCCATGACTATTCTTCATGCGTTGATGCCGCCCCTGACGATCTGCTGGACGGCGATCTGTTCAATATTGAATCACCTGCGCAAACCCCACATTTTCAGTACCATTCCATCTCGCTTTTTGGTCCAGAAGCTGAATGGGGCTGGTGTCCAAGTGATAAGCAAGCCATCGAATATATGTCCAACGATGCGGCGCGTTTGAAAACCAAGATCGACGCCTTTGTACCACACGATGGGACCGGCATTCCGATCGCTATGGCTTGGGCTTTAGGTCTGGTGGATCACAAATCACAGCCGATGATCGCGGACCTCGTCCGCCAAGGTGTTGTGTCCGAGAGATTCAAGGATCGCCCGCGTCCCATGAACGACGGCGATGTTATGAAAATAATTGTTCTGATGTCTGACGGAGAGGTTACGGATCAGCCCCGTCCGAGGCCGTCGGACTATGATGAACCGCGTGAAATCGAGCGATATGCAACTCGTAAGTCGAGTTTGCGCTCGAGGATGTATTCATCCCGCGACGGCAGTGATTACCTTGCCGACCTATGTGACGCGGCAAAAGCGCAAAACGTCGTCGTTTTCACGATTGGGTTTGGTATCAACGGTGGGAAAGCAAAACGCGATTTGGAAAACTGCGCTTCGGGTCCGTCTAACTACTTTCAGGTAGATGGCCTTGATCTTAGAAATGCTTTTGAAGCGGTTGCCACAACGGTGTCGAAGTTGAGATTGACCCAATGAACGATGCGATATCAATTCGTTCAGCGCTGTCTAATTGTCAGGCACCTCATCTAGCCGTTAATCAATTTGGCGCAAATGGTTGGCTTCGCCGGACCAATTGGCTAGATTTGGCGGTGTGGGTGACAAAACGGTTTGGTAAAACATTTCAACTCTGCAAAAATGGAAATTGGCATAACGTCAACGATTTAGGTTCGGTTTGTGCTGAAGCTGACCCAACGCCCCTTGTCGGCTATAACGTAGAGAAACTTTTTGGGAAGACGTGGGCGACGTGTTGGGGAAAAAGAAAAACAAAAACATGCAGTCGTCGGTTGAAGAAACCAACGCAGAGTCATTTCGAATTTCAAGGCCGGATAACAACATGAATGCGCATGATACATCATTCAATTCTGACGTTGTTGATGGCCCGCAGTATCCGGAAATCTTCCTAAGTTCAAAAATGCTGGCAGCGCAGGGCATGGAAGTGACGTTGTCCGGCGTTTGGAAACTGTATTTTTCACGGCAAGTGCAAAGCATTCTACTGACCATTGCATTGATAGGGGCGTTTGGTCTGGCCTTTTTTGGAAGCGATGGACCCAATATTTTCCTGTTTTATTCCTTAAACATTGCAATCGCACCGATTTTGCTTGGGTTCCTTTTCGTATCCGCTTTGCACCTAATTGCACGGGGAACTCAGAAATATGATGCCATAAAGGGCTTAAAACGGGAGGTTGTTTTTATCCCGGATTTCATCATTCCGATGGTGGTCTCGCCTTTGTTTATCGGCCTATCAATGATTGCCCGCAGTGTTTTTGATCCCAGCTATGAGGTTAGTTGGCTAGGCGCCCTAATCGCCACCGTGTTTTTGGTGGCGATTTTTGAAGCCGTTGTGCGCTTCATCGTATCAACTGTTGTTCCCAGCGCTCTTTCCCTTATGAGCGATGAGAATTACCTTATTTGCACAGGCGTGCGTCGCAATGAGACCACGCAATCCCCTCGTCCCAAACTTTCGGAAGCTGCGGCAATGAGCGGGCCTGCCATGGTGCAAGTTGGCGATCACGCGTTGTTGCGACAAGATGTTTTGATGCTAGAGGCGCAGGGCAATTACGTGAATGTCGTAACCAGTGGCCGCAGCATTTTGGTGCGCGGGCCTTTGGCCAATCTTCTTGAACAGATTGATGGACTGGATGGTATGCAGGTTCACAGGTCGCGATGGGTGGCTATCCACGCTTGTAAGATGCTCGAAAAGAAGGGGGCCGAACTTTTCATTCACCTGACCAATGGCGATATGGTGAAGGTCGTAAAGGCGCGGCATTCGGAAGTTCGTGACTATTTTCGAAACGCGGCAGAGTTAACGCAACCGGACGATGAACTGAACGAACGTCGCCTTCAAGAAGAGTAATCCGCGTTTAAGAAATAGGGCCGAGAAGCTTATTTTTCGCGATCACGAAGTTGTTCTAACACGGCTTCGTTTTGTTTTTGGATCGTCGTTGCAAGCAGGTCCAATTGGTTTTGAAACAGAGCAACAACCGGCGCCGCATCAATTTGGGATGGCTCATTAACCGCCTGATCTGACATGGTTGACACATGGGACGTGTCTTGCGCATCGGCACTTGCAACCGTTGGAGCAATCGTCGTTTTATCCGCAATATAACTTGCAAGTGTTTCGATCGTCGATTGATCTTCAAAGAACTGTGCTACGTTGATTTTGACGCCATATGCGGCGTCAATTTTTTGTACAGCCTCGGTCAGAACGATGCTATCGGCCCCAAGCTCAAGGAATGGGCGGTGTGGATCGACGGCGTCGATCTTTAACAGGTTTTGCATTTCAGCGCTAAGCGCCGCCGCAATCTGGTCTTTTGAAAGTTTCGCACTCACGACAAGTCCTCTCTTAGACAGGCAACCACCCGGTCGAGTTGTTGATACAAGAAGAAATGCCCGCCATCGAACTTGCGGATCTGGATCTTGCTTTGGGCAACCAACTGCCAAGCGGCCACACCTTGCGTTGAGACCGCTTTATCTGTCGTGCCACAATACGCATGAATTGGGCAAGACAGCGGCGGCTCATCCCCATAAACATAGGTATCAAAGAGCCGATAATCCGCGCGGAGCGCCGCTTCGAACATCGCAAAAAAACTTGGGTTTTCACGGATTTCGCGGGGAACACCCCCCATGGAAAACAACCGTTCGCGAAAGGCCGCATCCGGCAGGTTATGCGTAGACAACGGGTATGTCCGTCGCGCGGGTGAAACACTCGCCGAGGCGATCAAGCGTTCTGGGGGCGCTATTTGCGCCGTCAGAAACGCGGCTAGCCCACCCATACTGTGACCCAAATACGTAGTCGGCAAGGGCGGCAATTTGGTAATTGCGCCTGCAAATTCTTCGGCCAAATCGTGCAGAGATTGGGCAAATGGCTCTCTCGTGCGGTTCTCTCGACCGGGGGATTGCAACGCGCATAGCTCGATTTTGAAGGGCGCCAACGCGAGGCGTAGTTTTGCAAAAGCCGAACCTGCGCCACCTGCGTGGGAAAACGCTACAATACGCCGCTCTGCATTTTCCAGCGGCTTATAAAGCGATAACGCAGGCGGTAGCGCAGAAGAAGGAGAAGAAATTGCCGGGGAACTATGCACTAGTTTTGACCCGTTAAAGCATCCGACCGGGCCTCTGACCCGCCAAGGATAATTTCGGCGTCGTGATCCTGCTCGGGCATTTCAACTTCAAGATTGCGGAGTGGTGCATAGCGATAACCTACCCAAGTAAGGATAAGCGTAATAATCCCGGCAATGACCAACAAAAGCGCCATACCGCGTCCTTCGCCAACACCGACGATCAAACCAGCGGACCCCGCTAGCGCGCCACCCTCTATCATCAACGGCTCAAGTACTTTTTCAGCAATCGGAGCTGCGATAATCATCGCCAAGGGCACCGCGCCGAGCGTCAAAATATTGCGAACCGAGGACACGCGCCCCATCATCGCCGCTGGTACTTTGCGCTGCATGATTGCGGTACTTGATGCTTCTTCGATTGGGAAAGCAAAGAAGGCAAAGGCGATTACAATTGCGATAATCCAAAGGTTGGTAATTACACCTCCCAGCAACATCGCCAAACCCGTCATAGCTTGGGCAAAGAAAACCAAACGCATCAGCCGACTAGAGCGTCCAAGATACGCCATCGACACGCCGCCCACGATCACACCGATACCGCCAACGGACAGCACCATCCCGGCTTTGTCGGCGGTTGTCAGCGTCAAAAGCAAGGGCACGACGATGACTTCACAAGTGGCGAACAGATAGTTGCGCAAAGCGACGAACCAAAACATCGCGTGTAGCCCTTTGTTGTCCGTGACAAAGCGCCAACCTTGTTTGAAAGAAGTAAACCAATCTTCGGTAATCGTTTTCTTTAAGGTTGGAATTTTCACAAGCAGAATACAAATCACCGCAACCGCAAAGCTGACTAGATCAATGACCAACACCCAAAACAGGCCAAAGTTCAGCAGTAGCACTCCCGCCAAAACCGGCGCTGTCACTTGCCCGATTCCAGCGATGGAATGAAGAATGCCGTTCACACTAGCGAGCCGTTCTTTTGGCACCATCAACGGTGTGGTCGATTCATACAGCGGGCGCTGTGTTCCCAAGGAAATGCCGCTGGCAATGGCCGAAACATATAAGTGCCAAACCTCTAGCTGATCGGTTAGCCAAAGATACATCACCACGCATGACCCAATCCCGGCAATGGTATCCACTGCCAACATCGAAGGCTTTTTCGGCCAGCGATCCGCAATTACGCCCGCAAACGGAGAGATAAATAGTGCCGGCAGCAGCGTAGAGATCAGCAACAGCGAAAAGGAAACAACCGATCCAGTTTGCTGGAAAACCCACATGCCCAAAGCAATTCCGGTCAAGGTCGTGCCGATAAAGCTGAACAGCTGCCCCGCCATTAGGATCGCGAAAGGGGCCAAGGGTTTGTCCGTAGGAGGCGGTGCAGACTGCACGTCTTCATTCCACGGGCTGTCTGGCTGCAGGGTCGTCTCGCTCATTTCAATGCCATCCAAACACGAAAGCGACCACAACCTTTAACTAAGGTTTGGCCGCCACATGCGCTATTGTTTTTCACGTTCGTTTTACCCTTGCGTACCCCGGTGTTTTTGGAATGCGCAAAGGCCAGTTCACAAGCCCCGGTCTTACCCGACAACAATGACTAAATCCAAAGCAGGATTTCGAGTAAACCTTAAGGGTGGTTGCTTTCTGCAACGCTATACTGTCTTGCGTTTTCTGAGATGGTTGCAACGGGCATTGCCTTTTTGGGCAGGACCTTAGCGACTTTGTTGCGCAGAGCTTGCGCAGCAGCCATTGCACCAACCACGATATCCATGCCGAAATAACGCAGTATTTTATCGCGCTTGGCACATTGATCGATCGCCGTTTGGTAGTTGGTTTCGCTATGGGACACCAACACATGAAGCGGCACATACCAGTTCGGGAACAAGCGGTGCAAAAGCACATCAAGACGACGACGCGCTTGCGGCATCAGATGCGCAAAATTTGACCGTAGCTCGTCAAAGTTTTCAATCGACAGATCAGCAACCGCATCTGTGTGCGGCTTACGATTTGCTTGGTACTGAGCAAAAGCAGTCGCGCGTTCATCTGAGGCATGGGTCGCTAGACAACGGATCAATTCCACTGTGCTTTCAAACGCTGAATTCATGCCTTGGCCGTAAAACGGCACGGTCGCATGAGCTGCATCGCCCAAAAGAACAAACTTTTCGCCGTGGAACCACTTCGAGTTTCGCTGTGTCGGGAAATACGACATTGGCGTTTCGCGCAGCTGCTCTTCAACATTTGGCGCAAGGCCCAATACATCCGGAAATTCAGACGCGAACAATTCGGTCATATGACCTGGAACGCGGAAATCTTCGTCTTTTTGGATCGGATAGATGAAGTTGCCAGTGAAGGATCCATCTGGGTTTGGCAAAGCGAACATCATCAGATCGCCACGCGGCCAAACATGCAGCGCGTTTGGCGACATTTGCCATTTCTCGTTCACATCACCAGATGCTGGAATGAAAATCTCGCGGTAGCCATGGTCCAAAAAGCGCTTGGTATAGTTGGCAGGCTCGCCTTTGTGGATCAATTCACGAACGGTAGAATAAATACCGTCTGCACCGATGACGAAATCCGCATCATCAATTTCGATAGACGCTTTGGTTTTCATATCCTCAATCGTGATCGACCCGCTGGTCTTATCAAGATTGGTCACTCGATGCCCAAAACGGGTTGTGATGGACGGATATTGCGCTGCCGCGTCCAATAGGGCGGCGTTTACATCAGAGCGCTGCGCCCCGTGCAAAGCGACCGAATTATCGCGGCTGTAGGGAAACTCTGTTTCTTTGTCGATCATGTGGCACATGCGGCCTGTGATCGGGATCGTGCAAGCTTTGACTTGCTCCCAAATACCAGCAGCTTTCAGCGCAGCTTCGCCGCGTTTACTGACCGTGATATTGAACGAACGGCGGTTCGAATAGGCTTGATCTTTACTGAAAGTTTGGCGCTCAACCAGCTCTACAGACGCACCACGTTGAGCCAACATAACTGCCGCCAGCGTACCCGCTAAACCCGCACCAACAACCACAGCCTTTTGGCCGGCAAAATCCTGTGCCATAAACACCCCCACATCACCCCAGACCATTCACCCTTGGCCTAGAAAATACACCAAACATCGACTTTGCTTTTACACTTATTTAACGCTTTTTAATTCACACCTGTTTGGCTCATTCGAGCCAGATGTCGCGTTATACACTCAAGTCAACAAAATCATTTACGCGTGTGATGGCCACAAGGTTACCACTTTTTAGCCACCATCACTCGCCCCTTCTAGGAAAAAGAAGTTTGCCTGTCAAAGAAATCCGCGTGAATTTAGAGGTTTAGATGGCAAAACGTGGCGTTATAGTGGCGTATTGGGCGGGGAAAAAATGTCGTTTTGACCCATTTTTGGCCTTAGAGCCGTTGCCGTTGGGTAAAGTTTTAACAATCGCCTTAACCAAGATTACGAATCAGATAACCGGCTCATTTGGCGTTTTATAGAATTTGATCAAAATCAGCGCTAGTTTTCCAGCCCAAGATGTTAACCAATCCGCGACGTCAAATTTTCTAGATAACGCTGCATGACATCATGCGCACGCTCGGGCGAAAATCGGTCGTTACGCATGTACCAATGCACTGCCCGCTGCGCGCCTGACTGCATCACCATAAACAGCAAGTCTTCCTCGCGGATGTGTTCGGTTTGAACTGGCTCGGCCATAAAGACCACATCATTGGTATTCGCATCGCTTGGGGTTTCTTCGGCAACCTGCCGATAGTTACAGACATAGCGAAACGGCGATGGTGCGTCCGGGTGTGCTTCGGCCAATTGCTTGGCCACGAGCAGATGCGGCACCACGCTGGCCTCTGCTGTATCGATCAAACAAGCTTGGACCGCTTCCAAATTGTCCGCATTTTGGTCGTGTTGATGTCGCAGCACCACAAGCCGGGCAAAGGGGCCAGCCATCGCTTCACTGCCCTTGGCCTGACGGTTCGCCATCGGAGAAGTCACCCAAAGATCGTCACCGCCATCAAGTTCAGACAGCGTATCCATGAAGGCTGTCAACATCACCGCATAGGGCGACGCGTTTTTTGATGCAGCATAAGCCTCAATTTTGGCGCCGGTTTTTGTGCCTATCACTTGTTCAAACAACCGTGTTGGCCCTGCCTCTGGCCGACCGTCGGCCCAGTATTGTGGCGGACCGCCCGCAAGCCGGGTCCGCCACCATGCCAAATGGTCATCCCAAGCGCCATCCGACGCTTGTTGACGTTGCCAACTGGCATAGTCAGCATAATCAAGCCCAGGCGCTGCAGGTGTTCGCAACTTTCCTGACTGCATCTCTTTGTAGAGTTCCTTAAAGCGCGCCATCAGCCCATAAGCCGTGTCACCATCCGCCACCAAAGAGCAAAAACTCAGCATCACGACACCCGTGCCGCGGCCAGTAACAAGCTCTGCCCGCCAAAGCGGCGCGTCATCGGCTGGATCAAAGCTTTGCGCGTTGAGCGCGTCAAACCGTTTACGCACAAACGACCGTGCACCTGTCAACATAGCCGTTATGGGCAAGGTGGTCTCGCGCAGCGGTATCGCTTGTACCTTCTTGTAGCTTTGCGCCCAACCCGATGCAGTTTGTTCCATCCGTGCAGTAAGTTCGGGCCGCTCTGCTTGAAGGGCGGCAAGGGCCGCTTTCACTGCTTTGGGCTTGACCCCTTCAATGATTTCGACCGGTGCGGCAATCGTCCAGCCAAGCGCATTGTCATGACGTTTTTGGCGCTGCAGGAACCACGCTTGTTCAAAAGAGGTCGGCGCGGGCGTGTCTGGATCTGGGCGGCGCTGGATCGCATTGGCGGGGTTTGACCCTTCAACGGTCAGAAGCCGGGCAAGCACGCGGTCGCGCAATCCACGTGGCAATTGGGTCCAACTGTTTGGCAACTGGGTCATAACAATCCCTCATTGCGTACGTCTTCGATCAACTCGTCCAGTTCCTGCTTGGTTACTTTTGCGAGCAAACCTGCCTCCAAAGCCGTTGCAACGGCGCCTAAGCTAGAGCCTTCATAGAACTGGCGAATGTTCAGGGTAACCTTGGTCTTATCTTCAACTTCGGCAATCGCGCGTGCGGCCAAAAGCGAATGGCCACCAAGGGCAAAGAAATCTTCATCATCAGGGATTTTATCCTGCGGCTGTTCAAGCAGTGCACCCCAAAGCGGTCGCAGTTTTTCCAACAGCATGGGCGAGGCATCCGCCACCGCTTGTCCACCACCGGACCCGCGCGTGGGTTCCGGCAAAGCATGGCGGTTGACCTTACCGCTGGCGAGAAGCGGAATTTCTTCAAGTGGCATCCAAAGCTGCGGCACCATATGGGAGGCAAGGGTTTGGCTAAGTCCTATCGAAAGGTCTTCTTGCGATGCATCACCTGCCCAGTAAGCCACGATAGACAAAGCGCCCCCCGGTCCGGGTACGGTTTTGACCACTGCATCTTCAACACCGGGCTGGGCACGCAAGACCGTTTCGATTTCACCAAGCTCGACCCGCATACCGCGAATTTTCACCTGCCCGTCTTGACGCCCAAGGAAGGCGATTTGGTCGTTTTCATCCCAACGCGCCCAGTCCTTGGTGTAGAACATCAGCCCATCACCGTAGGGATCAGGCACAAATGCTGCCGCTGTCAGATCAAGCTGACCATGATAGCCCGCCGCGACGATATCAGCGGCGATATAAAGTTCTCCTGCCAAACCGCGCGGCATGGGCCGCAGACGGCGGTCGAGAATATAGGTGGCGTTTTGATCGATCGGCCGTCCAATCGGGACAGGACGACGCGGATCGCTGACGTCCAAGGCCGAACAATCATAGGCGGTGGAATCCCCTGCAGCCTCGGTGCAGCCATAAAAATTCAACAGCTGCGACTTTGGCATTTGGTCTTGGAATTCTTTAACCAATTCGGCGGTACAGGCTTCTCCGCTTACGGTGAATGCGAACAAGTCTGGTAGCTTGTCCTCCAAACGACCCGGCATATCGAGCATGGTGCGAAGCAGCGATGGGACAACGACGATGCGGCTGACTTTGTGCTTGGCAAGTTCTTTCAGGAATAGGTTGGTATCCACCACCTTTTCATTTTCGAACATGACCAGCGGCACCCCTTGCAACAGAGGGCTTAGAATTTCGGTAATGCTATCGCCAAAGGACAACGCGGTTTTCAACGCTGCGACTTCGCCCGGCTCATAGGGGTATTCGCGCCAACCCCAGTGCAGACGATTTAACATGCCTTTGTGCTTGGCCATCACGCCTTTGGGCTGACCTGTAGAGCCGGAGGTATACAGCAGACAAGCCACATCGTCTGGCACCAAGTCCGTTTCAACCGATGGAACTGGTGCGCCGCTTGTATCGATTTGCGAAGTATCGACAATCGGGCAAGTTGTTTCTAGCGCGACGTCGGCAGTGTCAGTCACAACCACTTTGGCGCCGCTATCCTCGACCATGAATTGTAAGCGGTCGGTGGGGTAGTTCCGGTCCATGGGCAGCCATGCGGCCCCAGCTTTCAGAGCGGCCAAAATACTGGCAATCGCCAAGACTGAACGATCCATGTAGATGCCCACATAATCGCCTCGAATGACGCCGTGATCCTGCAACACATGCGCGATACGATTGGCTTGGTCATTAAGCTGCGCATAAGACACATGCGTCGCGCCATCGATCAAGGCCGTTGCGTCCCCATTGGCGGCCGCGAAAGCATCAAACATGCTAATCACCGAAGGGGCTGAAGGGGCTGGAACTACAGGACCACGTGATAGAGCGATCAACTCTTCGGTTTCGGCTTCATCCAGAATATCGACATCACCCAAAGTACCTGCCGTCAGCAAGCTGCGGTAAACAATTTCCAGATGACGACCCAAGCCCGCGATTTCATCCGCGGTAAAGCGACCCTCGTCATAGAGAAGCTCGATTTCCAAACCTGCTTCGCTCGGCACAACAAAGATCGTGATCGGGTAGCTTGTCGTCTGAAAACCCTGAATATCCCTGACCAGAGAAATCAGGTCCTTCGATGTTTCACCTTCCCCTTTAGGCCGCGTCAGCCCTTGGGCCATGCGTGCATCAACGGGGAAGTTTTGGAAGACGAACATGCTGTCGCAGAGGCGCTCACCGGGCGGCAAAGCAGACTGGCTTTGCATATCGAGGAACGACAAGAAGTTATAGGCGTCGTTGTCCCGGTGACGACGCTGGACAGCGTCTAGCCAATCATCCAGTTTGGTGGCGTCATCCGTGTCGACTGCGAAAGGCAGCACGTTGATATAGGGGCCAACGGCATGTTCGATGCCGGGCAAATGCGGCGGCCGACCGGAAACACCGACGCCAAAGACTTGCACCGCGTTTTGATTATAGCGCGCCAAAAGCGCGGCCCAACCCGCTTGGGCCACGGTGTTGAGCGTTACACCAGCTTTCGCACCGCGCGCGGTCAACTGCGTCACGAGTTCGGGCGGCAAGAGCACTTTATGGCTTTCGAAAACGCCGCTTTCGTCTTCGATACTGCGCCCGATCACAATATCAGCACCTGCGGTCAAATCACCCAAAGTTTCGTGCCAATAAGCACGGGCGGCATCTTCGTCCTGTGCCTCGATATGATCGAGATAAGCGCCGAATGCGGGCGCGTCAGGCAATGTCTCAACCGGCAGTCCAACAGCTTCATCATAAAGCACCGCAAGTTCGCGGAACAACACGGGCAGCGACCAACCATCTAGGATCGCATGATGAGCGACCCACATCAGCTCTGATCCACCCTGCGGAGTCAGCACAAGCGTGGCCCGCATCAACGGCGCTTGGTCAACCGGGATGGGGCGGGCCCGCTCTTCTACCAATAGGGCTTCGAACTTCGTATCGTGTTCGTCTTGGGTCATCGCACTTTGATCGATCACCGTCAAAGGCACGCGAAGCGACTGATGCACGATCTGCAAGGGATCGTTGCCCAGCTTACTGTCAAAGCCTGTGCGCAAAATATCGTGACGGGCCAGCATTCCGTTGAATGCAGCCTGCAATGGACCTGTCTGCACCCCATCCGTCATACTGATGTGGGTATGCACACAGTAAATCGGACTTTCAGGGTCCATTTGCGCATGGAAAATCATCCCGGTTTGACCGGGTGTAAGCCGTTGCGCACTTTCAAGATCAGGATAGCGGCTGGCCAGCGTTGTCAGCGTCTTGTCCGAAAGATCAGCGCGGGGGAAGTCAGAGGGCGCCCATGCATTCGCGTTGGGTTCAGCGCCAAGAGCACTGAGACCTTGCAGCGCGGTTAGGGCGCGCGCCAGTTCATCTTCGGACGCAGCCAAATCACCAGTGCCATTGATAATCAGACGACCACCGCTTTGGATAAGGCTAAAGTGCTGGGCCGCTTGCGTGGCCGCTTTGTCGAGCGTTGTTTCAAACAAAAATGCGGCTTGGTCCGCTGCCGCAGGCAGATCGGCAAGCGCCGTGAGTGTTATGGCCGTATCGCTAATCGCGGGTGTCTGCACATCTTCTCCGCGCAGCGCTGCTTTCACCAAAGCAAGATCAGCCAGTAAATCGCCACTTGGTGCGGGCAAAGTGACAGGTCTTGTCGCATGGGTAATCGTCGCACTTGGCGCTAGGCTTTGCAGAAAGGTGACCGAACGCCCTTCACCGGCAAAGCCTTGCAGGAACGCGGTCGCCAAAAGCTCTTGCGAAGTGGCGCGCAAATTCGGGGCAACATCGGTTGCCAAAACTGCCAAGGTTTCATCATCGAATGGCAGCGCGGTCATTTTCTGAGCCGTAACCGGCGCGTCAAAGGCCATTGGCAAACTCGACGAGAGCGCCCCTGCCGGATGGGTTAGCGGCTGTCCATCGAGTAGCACTGAAAGCTCGTGCAGTAAGACATTCCATCCCGCATTATCCACCAACAGGGGATGGGCGCGCAGTGACAACATGCCGGGTGTTTCCACGTCAAACAGTACCGCTGGCGTGCGTGGCTGGTCACTATCATCATCAGCCAAGAGCCGCGGCGCTTCGTCAATCACCGCAATACCTGCGCGCAGCATCTGGTGACGCGCTCGCAAGGTTTGGAACGCTGAGTCCACTGTCTCTGGTTGGGCAGTCGTCGTCAAAAAGGCCGTATTGTAACTCGCGGTCGCCACCAGTGGGAAGTGACGCCCTAAGGGTTCATCAAGCGGACCAGCGGCCCCACCTGCGTCATCAATAAGGGTCGCAAGTTCTGCCAAGGTCGCCGTTTCGAACACATCGCGCACATCGAGGTTTAACCCTTGTGCCCCTGCGCGTGTGGCCATCTGCAGGCTTGAAATCGAGTCCCCACCTAAGCGGAAATAGTTATGATCGCGGCCTATTTCGGCGGGATCACGTCCCAAAACACCCGCCCAAATCTCGGCCAGCTTTTCTTCCGTCGGTGTTTGCGGTGCGACGTATGATGTGGCGTCGCCTGCTTGGTTGGGATCAGGCTCGGGCAATGCGTTACGATTGACCTTGCCGTTTGGCAGCAATGGGATCGCATCCACCGGCATCAGAATGCTTGGCACCATATGACTGGGCAGACGGGTGGCCAGCGCGTCAAGCACGGTGGCAACCTCGGACTCGCCCTCATAATAGCCGACAATTCGTGTGCGTCCGTTGGCACCGGGGCGGTTCACGGCCACGCCAAGATCCACGCCGGGCACGCCTGCCAGAACGGTTTCAACCTCGCCCAGATCCACCCGCATACCACGGACTTTTACTTGTCCGTCCTTGCGGCCAAGATAGGTCAGCGCGCCATCGGCTTCGCGACGCGCCCAATCGCGGGTGCGGAACAAAAGCCCGCTCCCGAACGGGTTGGGCACAAAAGCCTCTGCTGTTGGACCGGGCTGCGCGTGATAGCCATCTGCCAAACACACGCCCGCAACATATATCTCACCAGCAAGACCATCGGGAACAGGCGCGAGGTTGGCATCAAGCAAATAGACAGCCGTGTTATCAAGCGGACGGCCCAAAGAAGCGGGCTTGTCCATATCTGTCATCTCGGCGGTATCGAACCAAGTGACGTCAGCGGCCACTTCTGACGATCCATAGAGATTGACCAACTGCGCTTTCGGGTGTGCATCTCGGAAGGTTTGCACAAGATCACCGCCCAATGCCTCACCCGATGAAAACCAGTGGCGCAGGTGCGGCAGTTTACGACCTAGATCAGGTTCAAGTTCCAGCATGGCACGCAAAAGGGTTGGCACAAAGACAAACCGACTGACCTTATGTGCGGCCAAACTGTCCATAAAGCGCGGCACATCGCGCACGGCGTCGCCATCCAATACCAGTGCTGGCACGCCTTGAAAGAGCGGGCCGAAAATTTCCCAAATACAATCGACAAAGGACAGCGCGGTTTTTTGCACGACCACTTCACCGGGTTGGAACGGCATCTCGCGCCACATCCAAGCCAGTCGGTTCATCGTACCGCGATGCTGGACGCGCACGCCTTTGGGCACACCGGTCGAACCAGAGGTATAGACCAGATACATCAGGTCATCAGGTGCAAGCGGGACCTCTATTTCAAGCGGTGCATGAGCCA
>CAZBBZ010000017.1:13941-16804 GCA_964489925.1 uncultured Rhodobacterales bacterium | reverse complement strand
TGCGGGCTTTCGGGCGGAGTTGATAGCTCTGTTACAGCCGTTTTGCTGCACGAAGCGATTGGCGATCAGCTGACATGCGTGTTTGTTGACCATGGTTTGCTGCGCGAAAACGAAGGTGCGGATGTGGTCGCCATGTTCCGCGACACCTACAACATCCCGCTGGTTCATGCGGATGAAAGCGATCTGTTCATTGGCGAGCTGGAAGGCGTCAGTGATCCCGAGCAAAAGCGCAAAACCATCGGCAAGCTTTTCATTGATGTGTTTGAAAAACACGCCAATTCTATCGGCGAAGTTGGTTTCTTGGCCCAAGGCACGCTTTACCCGGATGTGATTGAAAGCGTTAGCTTTTCTGGTGGCCCATCCGTGACAATCAAGTCCCATCACAACGTGGGCGGCTTGCCAGAGAGGATGAACCTCAAGCTGGTCGAACCGCTTCGTGAATTGTTCAAAGACGAGGTGCGCGCTTTGGGTCACGAGCTTGGTCTGCCGCCAAGCTTTATCGGGCGCCACCCCTTCCCCGGTCCCGGCCTTGCGATCCGCTGTCCCGGCGAAATTACCCGCGACAAACTGGAAATTCTGCGCCAAGCGGATGCGGTTTATATCGACCAAATCCGCAAACACGGGCTTTATGACGAGATTTGGCAAGCCTTTGTCGCGCTTCTGCCTGTACGCACGGTTGGTGTAATGGGCGACGGGCGCACCTATGATTACGCCTGCGCTATGCGTGCCGTTACATCGGTGGATGGCATGACGGCGGATTACTATCCTTTCACCCATGAATTTTTGGGCGAAACGGCGACCCGGATCATCAACGAGGTGCGCGGCATCAACCGCGTCACCTATGATGTGACCTCTAAGCCGCCAGGCACGATTGAGTGGGAATAACTGCTAAAGCCCCCGGCGCACAAACCGCCCACGCACATCAGGACCGTCGCCCAACCAGCCTTCAATGACAGCGCTCAAGTGCTGCACAATGCGGACCCGCTGGGTAAATCCCTTCGCTTCCATTGCTAGGGCCTGCCGGCCTGAAAACGCGACCAGATCGGCTTCGATTGTGTCGGTTTGCGAAAGCGGCTGACCAGTTTTTGCGTCAATCAAAGCGATTGAAAATGTGATGTTATGCACGCCGCTGGCTTGCAGCCCGTACCGCGCTTTGCGCGACATGGCATGGAACCGCAACACGCGAATATCAAGGTTCACTGGACGAAAACCGTCCGCTTTGTTACCCGCACTGGTCGCGGCCTCTTTGAAGATCGCGCCAACTTGGGCGTAGCGATCGCCGGGACGTTCTTCTTGCCAAACAATGTCAGCTACGGGCGCATATTCATTCGCTTCTGATACCGACAAGCTTCGTGGCACATCGACCCGCACCTGTACCACGTCATAGATTAAGTCGCCCGCTTCGCTGACCACATCCTCATCATAACTCGTTTGAAAACTGCGCTCACAGCCTAAAAGCATCATCAGCCCCAACACCCAAAAGATGCCGCGCGAAAACCACTGCGTCATAAAATTTCCTAACGATTGTTCACCAAGCCCCCCTGATAGTAGCCGCCAAAGTTCAAAATACAATTAAGGATTGTACTTAACCCTAAAAAGGCGTCATGTCCAAGCCTGCCCAAAGAAAAAGAGAGCAACACTAATGAATATCAAGATCGCTTTTCTCTCGATTAGCTTTGCCCATGGCCTCTCGATTTGGACACCTCTTAGCGCGCAAGAGGCAGGGTTGATCTGTGGTGGCGTGGAACCCTTTTGGTCCCTAGAATTTCACGACGAGCGCGCGCTTTTCACCGCGCCAGATGTTCAGGATATCGACTATGAAATTGCCTTGCGCACCCCGGCCCAAGGACGTCCCGACCCTGTGGCCATCACGCTAATTTCGCGGCGCGATACAGCACTGGCAATCATTGCCACCCGCAGCTGCGGGGACACCATGTCCGATATTGTGCATCCCTATTCCGCCGAGATCCTGACGCAACGCAACAGCGAAGCCATCATGTTGACCGGGTGCTGCCGGATGCGCCCTAAATGAGTGGCCCCTTGGTTGCCGCCGTTTGGATGATGGGCGCGGCCCTATCCTTTGGTGCCATGGCCATCGCGGGGCGTGAATTATGGGTAGAGCTAAACACCTTTGAATTGATGCTCTACCGTTCTGTCATCGGGTTTATAATCGTCACCGCACTCATCGCGATTTCAAAACATGGGTTTTCACAAATCCGCACCACGCAACCGGCCCAACACATCAAGCGCAATATCGTACATTTCACCGGGCAAAACCTATGGTTTTACGGCGTCGCCGTGATCCCGCTGAGCCAGTTGGTCGCCTTAGAATTCACCAACCCAATCTGGGTCGCCCTACTGGCGCCCGTATTACTCGGCGAGCGCATGACCAAATGGCGCATCATCGCCGCAGCCCTTGGGTTTATCGGCGTGCTAATCATCGCACAACCCGGCGTCGCCCCCTTCGGGCTGGGCCATGCGGCTGGGTTAGGCGCTGCCATAGGTTTTGCCATGAATACCATATTTACCAAGAAAATCATGGCGTTTGACAGCGTTCTTTGTGTTCTTTTCTGGATGACCCTGATGCAGGCAGTCATGGCGTTTGCCCTGTCTTTGCCCGGCGGCATTCCAATCCCAAGCCTACAGGCTATGCCGTGGATCGCCGTTGTGGGCATTTGCGGGCTGACCGCGCATTATTGCCTCACATCGGCCCTTGGGGCGGCCCCGGCAACGCTCGTGTCACCGCTCGAGTTTATCCGTTTGCCGATCATCGCCATTGCAGGGGCTATGATCTATGGCGAGCCGCTATTGATCAGCGTGTTCATCGGGGCGGCGATCATTATCTGTGGCAACTTGCTCAGTC
>CAZBBZ010000017.1:0-13931 GCA_964489925.1 uncultured Rhodobacterales bacterium | reverse complement strand
CGGGCCGAAACGCGAACGCCTTAGCCCCCAACTCCCGACCCCCAAAAGCGAACCAAGTTGCAACGATCAACCAACTAGAACGAACCGCGACAACTAAGGCTGTTTGCAAGCGCGATGATCCGTGTTAGGCCGCGCGCGAATTGATCTTTGACGGAGTGCGTAACATGAATATCGATAATATCCCTGCGGGCAAGAACCCACCTCACGACATCAATGTTGTGATTGAAATTCCCGGTGGTGCCTCAGGCGGCGCCCCGATCAAATACGAGTTGGACAAAGACAGCGGCGCGGTGTTCGTCGATCGTGTGGTCAACACGCCTATGTTTTATCCCTGCAACTACGGCTTTGTGCCAAACACATTGCACGCAGATGGCGATCCAACTGATGTTTTGGTGCTGTGCGACTTTCAGGTCCAGCCCGGCGTTGTGATCCCAAGCCGCGTGGTTGGTGTTTTGAAAATGGAAGACGACGGCGGCATGGACGACAAGCTGATCGCGGTTCCTTTGGAAAAGATCGACCCGTTCATGGCTGGCATCCAAGACCTAAACGACATTCCGCAAAAAACGCGCGATCGTATCAACCACTTCTTTGAGCACTACAAAGACCTAGAAGCTGGCAAATGGGTTAAGGTGATCGGCTGGGGCGACAAAGCCGAGGCTCTTGAAATCCTTCAAGTTTCGCTCGATGCGGTTAAATCTTAATCGTTTTTTGATACACACGTAAAAAAGCGGCGCGCGGATCATGCTTTCGCGCGCTGCAAAGCACAGATTTGGAAACTTTGGATTGACGCCCACGTCAATTTTGTTCCACACTTCACAAAAAACACACAAATCACGCCGGATGGAGGGACACATGAGAGCGTTCTTGGGAACAACTGCACTTGTACTAATCGCGGGACAAGCCTTCGGAGCAGGCCTTGACCGCTCTGGGCAATCAACCAGCATCTTATACGAAGAAGGCCGCTGGGCGGAACTTTCATTTGGCTTTGTGACGCCTGACGTGACTGGCACAGATGCCTTGGCGCAGCCAACTGGAAATGTTGGTGAAAATTACACCTTGCCCAGCATGGCCTACAAAGCCGATTTTGACGACCAAATCAGCTATGCCTTCATTATCGACACCCCCTACGGCGGCAACGTGGCTTACGGTGCAACGTCACCTTTGTATGCGGGAACGACAGGTGAAGTTGACAGCCGTGCACTAACGGCTTTGCTTCAGTACAATTTGGACGGCGGCTTTAGCGTTCATGGCGGCTTGCGCGCCTTGCAAACCACGTCTGATGTGACCCTAAGCGGTGCTGCATATGGGGCCACTAGTGGCTACAATTACACCGGCGAGAGCGACTGGGAAATGGGCTATGTTGTAGGCGTTGCCTATGAACGCCCCGAAATCGCGGCGCGCGCGTCATTGACCTATTCAACGGCGATTGATCTGACCATGGCCTCGGTGGAAAACAACCCCAACCCGGCGCTCGGCGCGATTGCGGGTGTGGACGTGCCTGGCGATTTCGATGTCGAAGTGCCTGCCTCTGTTAACCTCGACTTACAGATGGGCATTATGGAAGACACGCTGATGTTTGGCTCCATTCGGTACGTGGAATGGGACGGCTTCAACTTGACACCTGCGCTTTTGAACGGCGGGTCATTGGTAGAATACGACAAGGATCGTTTCACCTTTTCGGCCGGCATCGGACGGAGATTCTCTGACACAGTTTCGGGCGCGATCACGGTCGGCTACGAACCAGAGGCGGATGGAACCTCTGGCGCACTTGGGCCCACAAACGGGTATTGGTCGCTTGGCGTTGGCGGAACTTATACCATGCCAACAGGTGTGGAATTTACGGGCGGTGCGCGTTACATCCTTCCCGGTGACGCAGACGTTGCATCTGGTGGTGGCACAGCAGCCTTCACAGACAATTCCGGCCTCGCCTTTGGCATCAAAATCGGCATGCCGCTTTAATATATAAAGAAAGTCGGCTGCAGTTGTTTGTGGCCGACTTTCCTTCCCTATTTTCCCCATAAAATTCGTCAAAACTGTTACGTCAAGCTTGACAATTTCGTGACGAACCGCCATGTCTGCAACGCTTGCGCAACAACACACACCTGCACAAGTTAAATGGGGACTAGATCTGACGCCTATCGGGGGATTGGCGGCGTCATTTTCAAAAAATGTCGAAAGAACAGGTCACGCTCGCCGCGTGTATTGCGGCTGAGCGCGCCGGTACGGAACACCGAAACAAGCACCCCTGAGTAAGTCGACCGTGCCGGCTCCCCCCATTTTTTGTCTTGCGATTGAAACCACAGGTTTCGGCTCGCACTGCCCCCCCCTCCCGTGCCATGGCTTTTGATATGATAGATCAAAAAACACTCTCGGGTCAGGCGTGGATCGCCTTGTTGTCTTTGGCGGCCATTTGGGGCGGTTCTTTTCTAGCCTTTGCGATTGCCTTGCAAGAACTCCCCTTCTTTACCTTGGTGGCGCATCGGGTGGTTTGGGGCGCATTGGCACTGTGGATTTTGGTGCTGTTCATTGGCTTGCCCTACCCCAAAGATGCGCGCAGTTGGGCCGCCTGTTTCGTGATGGGCGCGTTGAACAATGTCATCCCGTTTTCCCTGATTGCTTGGGGTCAAACCATGATCGAAAGCGGCTTGGCTTCGATTCTGAACGCAACCACTGCGTTTTTTGGCCTAGCAATCGCCGCCATCATCTTTGCAGATGAGCGATTTACCCGCCCTAAGGTCATCGGCACCTCGCTTGGATTTATCGGGGTCTTAACCGTTGTGGGCATCGCCAATTTGCAAAGCTTTAATCCCCAATCTTTAGGTCAAATCGCCATTCTGGGGGCCGCCCTATCTTATGCGCTGGCCAGCACATGGGCGCGCAAAACCCTGTCTCACATCCCCCCGCAAGCCGCCGCTGTGGGCATGGTCACTGGATCGAGCATTCTAATCATTCCGATCATGCTGTTCATCGACGGCCCCCCCAGCTTTGCGCTTGGGACGGACACAATCGTGTCGATCATCTATCTTTCACTTGGTGCTACCACGGCCGCCTATCTGCTCTATTACCGGGTGTTGTCTTTAGCGGGCTCTGCCAACCTAATGCTCGTCACAATCCTGATTGTCCCCATTGCCGTCGCCGCTGGCGCCATCGTTTTGGGAGAGGCGCTAACCCTTAGCGATTATGCAGGTTTCGGCTTTATCGCCTTGGGGATGATTGTGATCGACGGGCGACTTTTGAAATCCCTTCGCTAAGGCATCCGCAAAAAAGCTTTTCACCGCGATTTCAGCGGGCTATGCGGAATTTATGAACAAACGATCCCTGATCTATCCAACCGCGCAAAGCTGGCACGAGACCGCGCATAAGCGCGTGACCTTTATTGGCATGTCGGGGCTCGGCAAAACTTACCTGTCCAACATCTTGCGCGACACAGGCGGGTGGTATCACTATTCCGTCGATTACCGCATTGGCACCCGCTACATGGGCGAACATATCGTTGATGACTTCAAAGCCCACGCGATGAAGATACCACTTTTGGCGGAGCTTTTGAAAAGCGATAGCATCGGGATCACCTCGAAGATTTCGTTCAACAATTTAACGCCGCTGTCGGTCTATTTGGGCAAGCCCGGCGATCCTGCCAAGGGCGGTATTCCTTTTGACGACTATATGCGCCGTCAAGCGTTGCACCGGGACGCTGAAATCGCCGCTACGATTGATGTGGGCGAGTTCATTGCCCGCGCCCAAGACATTTATGGCTACCCGCATTTCGTTTGCGATACATCCGGCTCGGTTTGTGAGGTTGTGGACCCTAGCGATGAAAACGACCCGGTTCTTAATGCGCTGTCACAAAACTCGCTGATCGTTTGGATCAAGGGCGCGCCGGATCATACGGAAACCTTGTGTGAACGCTTCGCGCGTGCGCCAAAACCGATGTATTCGCGCACGGCACCCATGCAAGCGCGCTGGGATCGTTACTTGGCGGAAAACAACCTCGCCCCAGAAGCCGTGAACCCAGATGATTTCATCCGTTGGTCGTTTCGCGGCATCATCGAGGAACGCTTGCCGCTTTATGCGTCAATCGCAGACAACTGGGGCGTGACCGTGGATGCAGCGGATGTGGCAAAGATCAAAACCGCCGAAGATGCGGTTGATTTGATTGGCAAAGCTTTACCGGGCTAAGGTTTTGGCTAGAAATGCCGTTTAGCAGCCCAACAAACGATCCAACTGGCGTCGAGACTGATAGGCCCCCAAATCCGTGACCACAGCGCCTTGTCCTGACAGGCGCACCGCTTTGATGCGTTCGCGGGCAGCATCTGGCAGCACAACCTCAGGGCCATCCCCGCAGTCGCGCACACCACTGGTAATGAAATCCTCGCCAATGCGGTGGTTGGAATAGCCCTGCATCCCACCGATATAGCGCAGCGAAGCACCATCCACGGTCCAGAACTTAAGCACGCGGCCCAGATGCGGGGTTTCCACGTAAGCGACATCAATCAAGCCATCGCCGTTGAAATCCGCAATCCCAATGGGCGCCAACCAGCGATTGCGCTGCCCAATCGGGGGCGTGGCCACACGGGTCAGCCCTTCATCATCAAGGAAATAAACCGCAAGGGAGGCACCACCTGTCACCGAGCTTTCAACCACGAAGGCCTCGGCCACGCCGTCGCCATTGGTATCGGCCAGGCGCGGGGAAATATCTTCGAATACGGAGGTTTCAGGCAGGGTAATGCAGTGCCCCTGCATTTGGTGCGTCAGGCAAAGCCGCCCCCATTCGGGCAGCCCCCCAAGCACATCGTGGCCATAGCGATTTGTCGGGGCTTCGAACCGGGCCTGAGTTTCCCCAAGCTGCGCCTCTTGCGCCACCGCGCCAAAGCCAAAAACGGTTTGCGCGGCGACCAAAAGTCCAAGGACGATTATGTCGCACGCAAATCTCATTTTTCTTAGATTTGCTTTTGGGGCATCTTCACGATCAGCCCTTCAAGATCATCTGTGACCTTCAGCTGGCAGGTCAATCGAGAGCGCTCTGCGTCTGGTTCCCATGCGAAATCGAGCATGTCTTCTTCCATCGCGTCTTTTGCAGGCAATTTAGCAACCCAAGTCGCATCCACATAGACGTGGCAAGTCGAACAAGCGCAAGCGCCACCACAATCGGCCTCGATGCCCGGAATATTATTATCGCGCGCGCCTTCCATAACGGTCAGGCCATTGGCGACGTCCACAACATGCTCGGTACCATTGTGTTCGATATATGTAATCTTTGGCATTCGGGTCTCTTTCTTACGGCGTTTGTGGCGTAAACGTACAAGTTCAGCAAAAACGCTATTCCACGTTAAGTTCTCTTGCGCCTATCAAATGCACGCAGCAAGGCGAGCAGTCCAAAAGCGCAGATTGTTTACCTGTGTAACTAATACGATAAAACTGCCATTACCAGTATCCATAGATATTTATTGATGTGGCGCTTAATGTTCTATATTTGTTCTAAAATCACTCTACGCGCCGAACCCGCCCATAACCTTACCGACCCAATCGTTCATGCCCAACCCTGCACCATCGCACCGCCCAAATGCTTGGCCACGCCCCCCGGCGGCCCTGCCCCATAACCGTTTGGGTGAACCGGCCAATGGCGCATATGTCACCGTGGCCGGTTTGGTGATGGTGCGTCAGCGTCCCGGCACCGCAAAAGGCGTGATTTTCTTGACCCTCGAAGATGAAACCGGAATCGCCAATGTGGTGGTCTGGACCAAGATTTATGAACGCTTCCGCCGCGCGGTCGTTGCAGGGCGTCTTTTGCGGGTTCACGGAAAATTACAACGTGAAGGCGAAGTTGCCCATATTATTGCCCAAAAGATCGACGATTTGTCGCCCATGTTGGATCACTTGGTAACTGGTGAACTTTAATCTAAGAGCGCGGCGTCAAAGCCACAAAGCAAAAGACTAAAACCGAAATACATGAAATCAAAATTGAACTCTGTGAATATACCGGTAAACTACGGGAAAATCTGCTCGATGTCGTTGAGGATCATATGAAAAGTAGAACTGCACTATTATCGGTCGCGGCACTTACTGGGCTTTCAGCCTGTGCCGACCTTGGCTTTGGCGATTTCCCCCTTGCAGATGTCATGGGCGATGATGCCGGCCCTGTACTGATCTCCGATCTGGAAACAACCACGATTGTTACCGCCGACGGTCAACCCGCGATCCTTGAATCCGCGCCAAGCTTGCCGCCAATTCAAACCGCCAGTACATCCACCATGCGCTCCCCTGTTGAAGCGCCGGTTGTAGCCCCAAAGCCGATTGTTGTGGCCGCGGCGCCCGCAGAGCCAGCCCCTAAGCCGGCACCAAAACCGGCGCCCAAGCCGGCAGCGACACCAGCACCAGCAGCGGACAAAGACGCGCCAAGCGAAACTATGGCGGCCAAAGATCCGGCAAAGTGTTTTGCTGACATGAAATATCCGCCCAAGACGGCGAAACGGACGCGTCAGGTGCTTGTATCCCCGGCGACCGTCAAAAAAGAAACCATACCAGCCAGCTATAAAACCGTAACAGAACAGGTTTTGGTGACGCCCGCGACCACGCGGGTTGAAAAAATCCCAGCCACGTTCAAAACCGTCAAAAAGCAGATTCCCATTGGGACTGACGCCACAGATGGGGACAATGCTGCGAATACGGAAACCGTAACCGAACAGGTCCTCGTGTCAGAAGCGACCACGCGCACCGTGGAAGTTCCTGCAACTTATGAAACCGTGACCGAGCGCGTTAAAACACGCGACGCTTACACCGAATGGCGCCCCTCCACCAAAGTTCACCCTATCGGGGCAGAAGCCTTGGGCGGCGTGATCTTGGCCAATCAGGTGTCCTCGACCGGGGTGATGGCTCTGGTTGAAATTCCAGCGGAATTCAAAACCGAAACCAAACGCGTTTTGGTTGACGAGGCCACAACGCGCGAAGAAACCGTTCCTGCGGTCTACCAAACGGTCACGCGCCAAGTGTCAACAAACGACAGTGAAAGCGGCGACGCAGAGTTCCGCGAAGTCGAAGTGCGCGTAGTTGACCAGCCCGCTAGCACCCGCACTGTTCCGGTTCCTGCGGTCTATGAAACCGCCACCAAACGCGTGTTGGATAAACCAGCAATGACCCGCGAGGTGCCTGTTGCTGCGGTTTACCGCGAACAAGTATCCGAAGTAGAACTCGCGCCGGGCCGTTCAGAAAACATGGAAATCGTTTGCAAAACGGCCATCACCCCTGCGGTGCTGCGCCAGTTGCAAGCGTCCCTGAAAGATCGCGGACTTTATACTGGTGTTGTTGATGGTCTAACCGGCCCCGCGACACGTTCAGCGATTGCCGCCTATCAAGATGGCGCCGGTCCTGACATCACCATGAAAACAGCTAAAAGTTTGGGTCTTGATCTTTAGACCTCTTAAAACCCAAGCCCTTGAAAACGCCCGCCAATTTGGTGGGCGTTTTTTTTGTTGAGAACGTGACTTAACCCCCTGTTTTGACGCCTCCCTCAACGCCAATTTCTTCCACAAGACCAAGCCAGCGCTAGGCCCTCCCTACAAACAACCGATTGGCGCTTTGCCGCGAATGGGGTCCCCAAAAAACATGAATATCCACGCCTTTTAACTGTAGAAAGAGGCGTTATACTCGATCTTATCTCAGATACGGGCGAACACTTGGGAGGTGAGGCAATGCCTAATATAACCAGAAACGACCAAAGAAATTCAAAATCACGGCAAGCATTTGAAATTGAATGGAGTACCAAGGGGCGATTTAATCAAACGCACAACATTGTTCGGGGCATATGCCCCATTTTTCAATCAGAACTTTTAGGGGCTTAAACCATGACGACCACTATTTTAACCGATTCAAACAACAACAAACCGTGGGAAACCATCGAAATCGAGCGCGACGCAATTGGTGCAATGACGCTCAGCACGACCTATTTTGATAACGGCACCACCCGCATCGACGACCGGACAGGCGATCAACGCATGGTCACGGTCATTGATGCGCCGAAAAACCTGCATACATGGGAACAAGTTGTGCGGGTTTACGGCAATGATGGCGCACTCGTGCGCCGGGAAATCACCAAGGACACGGGCGAATTGGAAACCCAATTTCATCGTGATGGTGACTTGCTGGGCCTGTCTTTTGTAGCCGGCACGGATCAAGACGTGAACTGGGTGTCAAAGGACTTTTATTACAACCCCGGCGAAACCACGCCCTGGTATGGCGAAATATATCTGCGCAACGGCACCGTAAAGATCATCGAACCCGGCTATGAGACCGTGATAGACGAAGGTGACCTTTTTGATTGGTATTACCGATTTGAGGGCTACCGCAACGATGGCAGCCTAAAGTTTCGCACCACGGAATTTGATGATGGTGTGCGCGAAATCTCTACCTTTGACAACTCTGGCGCATTGAGTGTCAAAACCACCCACGACACAAACGATGTTGCGACCACCAATGAGTTCGACAATGGTCTATTGATCCGACAATTGATCGAGGACAGCGATGCCGACATGTTCGATTTCCAAGTGCAAGAGCGTCACTTTGATGAAACGGGCAGTCTCACCCAGCGCATTGCCATTGATGACGACGGCACCGGGGTGATTGCGGACTACCAAAACGGGCGGGTCACGGACCGCACGCTTTTGGATATCAATGACGATCAACTATGGAGTGTCATTGATATTGATTACAACAATGATGGCTCAGAGGCCTCTCGCACAGTTTATTTGGACAGCCAAGACCTGCCCGACGATATCGCGGCGGATGTCTTTGAGTTCAATAACACATTCGAAATCGCTTAAGTAAATCAGCGCCGGGCTGACCATCGGCCCGGCGCTACCACATTGATATTTTGTAGTTTTTTCGCCCGGCTTTTCGCTTGAGATCAGCGTAGTTGCCTCTAGTATTCTAGCGAATTCTATATTTTTTAAGTCATTAGGGGGCTGGCACAATGCCAACGGAAATTGAAACCGACACCGATAACACCCAACCGTGGACAACGATTGAAACCGCCAGCGAAAACGGCCAAGCCTATAAACGCACCACGACATTTGACAACGGTGTGGTTGAAGTTCGCAATTATGGGTTTTTTGACGGCGATCTTTACCGCATTACCACCACCGACAGCCCTAGCGAGAACCTTTATTCTTGGGACACCCAAGTTCTTAACGGCAACATCGTTCTGGGCGCTTTTGACATCTTTGAAGAGATTCAGTTCTTGGACAACGGCAATGAGGTCCAGATCGATTATGCAAACCTCTATGGCACGCGAACAACTGAATTGGACCGCGCCGAGCTCTATGATTGGACCACATTTGAGCGCTTTGAATATGATTCCGGTTGGTCTACCGACAGGTACTATTACCCCGGCACCGATTTTTTAATCGAGTACTACGATAATTTTGCATACTTCTATTATTCAAAGCTTCAACAAACATTTTCTGAAGCTGACCCAACCATATATCGTTTGGACGAGGTATCTGTGGACCCGGGACTGACGACAAAGGAAATCAGCTTTGAGGATATCTACTCGCGACCGATCGATCAGCCTGAAGAAACCCCATTCCTTTGGGAGCGGACCTTTGAGCTGAACGATGGCCCCTATCATGTACGCATTGCAAAATATCATAGTGGCGCGACCCTGACAGAGGTGCTCGACACAGAGGGTCGTTTCATCGAATCGTATGAAACGACAGCCACCGACGCCCCTACCCCGCTGGACGTGACCTATCGTGGTCCTGAAAACGACAGCGGCGCGCGCGTGATTCTGACCATTGGCGAGAGCGAAAACGCCTACGCCCCGAACGACGAATTCAACTTTACACTGACCTTCCAAGAGAACGGGATCACCCGCAAAGTCACGCAAGTTGGCGCAAACGATGACTTCAATTCCAGCACTTGGCTCTATGATGAGACCGGTCAAGTTACAGAACGCGCAGCCCTGACCCATGACGGTATGCTTGTACTGACGACCTTCGAAGCGGGGGTGATCGCACAAAAAACTTTGCTGAACTTAGATGGTGATTATCGCTGGAACGCGGTGGTGAAAACCTTCGATGGGACCGGCGCACTGATTGACGAGGTCGTTTACAACGACGGCGATGGCATGCCCGAAGTGGACCTAACGCTTGCAGCGACGGTCGATCCTTTGATCGAGAATTACTATCAAGACTTTTTCGCGGCCGAGTTAACGGTAGCGCCTGAGAACTCGATCACGGTTCTAACCGACGACGACGGCTCCAAACCTTGGGACCGGATCGAAATCGAAGCCGAGGGTGGTGAAACCATTCGCACGACCACCTATCTTGACGACGGCACCACGCGCATCGACGACCTAAGCGGCGATCAGCGTCTTGTCACCGTGATTGATAGCGCCAGCGATCCAAGCCTGAACAATTGGGAAAAGATCGAGCGCCTTTATAGGGACGATGGCGCGGTTCAAAGCAAGACGATCACGCAGGATGACGGCCTAACGTATATTTGGAACTACGGGACCGACAGCTACCTTGCCTCGCTCAAGACCATTTTCACCGAAGACGACGCGGCCATCAGCCGCGAGGTGTTCTATGTCGCTGGCCCCAGCCTCGCCTATGACTACATCGCGAACTATGAGCGAAACGGGAATTTCAACGAGCGCTTTTACAGCGTTGATGGCGGCTACACCGACATCTTTTACGACAACGCCGATCTGTTTGAATGGACCGAAATCCAGACGGGCTACAACGCCACGCGAACCCTTACGGACCGCACGACCTTCACCGACGCGGGCGTGCAGATCGACGAAACCTTTGGCATCAATGGCGTGTTGGAAGAACGTCGCGAATATGCCCCGGATGACACGACAACAGTCACCGAATTCAACGCTGACGGCACTAAGAAGAAATCAGTAGAAACACTGCCCGACGGGGTCGTTACAACCAGCGTCTACTTCGACAATGGCCAGCTGCGTTACACATCCATCGACAATCGCGCAAACTCCGATCGTTACGACTTTGAAACCCGCGAAGACTACTACCACGCCAATAGCGCAGATGCTGGTTTCTTGGTTGATTACGGCGGCGGCACGAATGGGCGCATGGAGCAACGCTATTTCAGCGAGGATGGCACGCCCACGGGATGGGTGCGCTATGATTTTGACCCTTACGGCGTCGAGGATTGGTATCAAATCGTCTACAATTACGATGAAGGCGGTGAAATAAGCCGCTACGAAATTGGCTATGACAACAGCCATGCCATCGACGAAATTTACGAAGATGGTGTAATTAGAAAGCAAACCATCATCGACTTTTCCGAAAGCGGTGACGCTTTTGAATTCCAGAGGCAAGTGCGTCTTTATGATGAGACAGGCGCGATCACTCATCGCGCGGCGCTGAATGACGATGGTGACGGGGTTATCGTTGAATACGAAGATGGCCTGCTCGCCAATCGCACGCTGATCGACTTGAACGACGACAAGCCTTGGAACGTGATTAACATCGATTATGCCGCCGACGGCTCTTTGACGGCGCGCGATGTCTATTTCGATGGTCAAGACGTACCCGGCGATGTGCACCCAGACCTTGGTGGCTTTTTGAACATAGAGATCGCTTAAGCCGAACCCACAATCACCCAACAAAAAGGCCGCTCCATCAAGGGCGGCCTTTTCGCATTGTTGTTGGCTTGTTGAGTTATTCAGCGGCCTGCGCTTTAGCCTCGGCCTCTTGTTCCGCAGCCGGATTGCCCGCAAAGTAAAGCACGCTGAACCCAAGTATCGCTGAAACAATCGAGCCTGACAGCACCCCAAGGCGCACTTGGTTCATCAGCCCCGGGTCATCATAGCTGAGCCCGCCGATAAACAGCGACATCGTAAACCCGATCCCAGCAAGACACGCCACGCCATAAATATGGATCCAAGACGTCCCATGGGGCAGCTGCGCGAGACCCGTTTTGACCATCAGCCAAGTCATCCCAACCACGCCCAACTGCTTGCCCAAAATCAGACCTAGCGCAATACCCATGGGCAGAGGCGCCAAAAAGTCACCAAGCGACAAGCCCCCTAGCACGACGCCCGCATTGGCAAAGGCAAAGATCGGCACGATCACGTAGAGCACATAAGGCGCAAGCGCATGTTCCAGCGAAATCAGTGGCGACTTGCCCCACTTATCCTTGATCGGGATCAAAAACGCCGCCACAACGCCCGCCAGCGTCGCATGCACGCCGGATTTCAGCACCAGCACCCACAGGATCACCGCCAGCAAAATCAGTGGTGCAATCCGGTGCACCGCCCGCATGTTCAAAACCAGCATAATCCCCAACGGGATCAACCCCAGCAGCAGATAGTTCACTTTCAACTCGGCGGTATAAAACAGCGCAATAATAATGATCGCTGCCAGATCGTCGAGGATCGCAAGCGTTAGCAAAAACACCTTCAGCGACGTGGGCGCGCGGGTGCCGACCAGTGCCAAAATCCCCAAAGCAAAGGCAATATCCGTCGCCGCCGGGATCGCCCAGCCGCCAATCGCTGCCGGATCATTCCAGTTCATCCATGCAAAAAACAACGCAGGCAGAGCCATGCCGCCAATGGCCGCCGCACCGGGCAACAGCACATCCCGCGGGTTCTTTAACTTGCCTTCCAGCAACTCGCGTTTCAGTTCCAGACCGATCAAGAAAAAGAAGATCGCCATCAAACCGTCGTTGATCCACAAGATCAGCGGTTTGGACAAGCCGTCCTCGTTGATCGTGATCGACAAGACCGCGTTCAGTCCCCCTTCGTAAAGCGGTGCGAACATCGAATTGGCGGCAAACATGGCCAAGACAGCGGACAGGATCAGCAAGATCCCCCCCGCAGAATCTGAGGCAAAGAATTTTTCAAAAGAGCGCAGTAACATTTTCAAACCTTTTTTGTCAGGATTAACTGTAAATCGCCTTTTGCCCCTAATAATTCAAGGTTTGCGGGCGCGAAATGACAAAGAGTCGCAGGACAAAACGCGATATATTCGCGCCGCCTAAAAACCGGGCAGCGATGCCCAATTATGGGGCTTCAGTTTGACCACTTTGCATCGCCCGCACGACCGCCTCTAACACCTTTAAGGTGGCCAACCCTTCTGCACCTGAAACCACCGGCGCCGCCCTGCCCCGCACCACGTCCAAAAAGTTTTCAAATTGTGCGAGGAAAGGATCGTTTTGTTCAATCTCGATTTTGCGCGGCTCAATCGGGGCCCACCAAGACCGCTCACCCGGGTGCTGCCACAGGGTCATATCTGGAATGGACAACGCCCCATGGGTGCCCGAAATCGTGTAACAGCTTTGATGCGTCACCGGATAGGCCGGGTTTTCCCGCGCCGTCATTTCCCAACTCCACGGCGCAGCCACGCAATCAGACACCACGATGGTTGCAAGCGCGCCGCCGGCAAAGCGCAGACAAATGCTTGCACTATCTTCGACCTCAAACCCGCGCACAGCGTTAGAGCCCATCGCCTGCACCGACACCACGTCGCCGCAAAAGTACCGAAGCAGATCGAGATCATGGATCAAGTTGATATAGATCGGCCCCGCCCCTTTTGCGCGCCGCCAATCCACGTCGAAATACCCATCTGGCTTATGCAATAAAAACTGCGCGTTGATCGACACGACCCGCCCCAAACGCCCTTCATCCACGACACGCTTGGTCGCTTGTGCAATCGCATTGTGACGCCGGTGATGGCCCACAGCGATTGGCACGCCTGCCTCTATGCCCGCCTGCACAACCGTCTCGGCACTGGCAGCCTGATCCGTGATCGGCTTTTCGATCAGAACGGGGATGCCCCGTGCAATACAGGCCAAGGCTTGCTGGCTGTGCATCTGGTTGGGCGTCGCCAAAATCGCCCCGTCAATGTCCCCGCGATCCAAGGCCACATCCAGGTCCGCGTAGAATGGCACGCCCTTTTCTTGCGCCAAGATGC
>CAZBBZ010000016.1:3733-16897 GCA_964489925.1 uncultured Rhodobacterales bacterium | reverse complement strand
ATCCGCAAGCGGGATATCAATCACATGATCGGAAAGACCGTTGTTAACACCAATCTCAAGATTGCCCTTAGATACCCCATTAAGAAACACTTCAATTTCATCTGCAAAGTCAATGTCATAGCCCTTCAGCGAAAGCTGAAGATCCGTTGCTCCGCCGATAAACGTACCAGTGACAATGCCATCCTCATCGGTTGCACCGTTGAATTTATTGCCATACTGACCGCTCTCAAGAACGTCTAGTGTAAGTGTAAAAGCCATTTGAACCCCTATTCTATTTCGATGAATTGCGCTTTGCGCTCATCATCTTCACCCCCAACACAAATACTGTTTTTCATGTAATTCGCTGCCATCGCATCCGCCCGCCCAAACTGGTCGTAGCAAGGAAGTCGAATCGAGACTGTTTTGAAAAAACCATAGGGACTTTGCCACAAACATGTCGCACAGGTCAAAGATTAAAACTCTGAACATGGCCCTGCACGCACGAAAGCACCGAAAACCGCGACGCACATTTGCACATTTTGACAATTCAAGACAATGGCAAACCAATGCTAGCAAATGACTTCGTAAATCTTTCAAGGTCTACATTCGCGACACAGGCTTAACACATGCGCTACTTGGAATTGAGCGCTACGAAACCTTGCTAGGTATCCAGTCGCTGGGGGATTTTGGGCAAGGTTTTGGACCTGTCACGCTTTTGTGCCGCTTCATCCAATTACTAACAGCCCAACCTTTGTCTATGCGAGTTCTTCAAGGAAACTGGCGGCTTCGAACTGCGAAAGAAACACCTTCCCCGTCAACTCTGACAAAAAATCTGCGCGCTCAAGCCGGTCCATCACCGGGCCTTTTACTTCGGAAAGGTGCAGGGTCACATCCATTTCGCGCAAGCGCTCATTGATGCCCTCAAGGGACTCTAGCGCGCTTAGATCAATCTCGTTGATGGCCGAACATTGCAGGATCACGTGGCGGATCGCGCGATCCCCTGCGACACGCTCTTGAACCTTATCCTCAAGAAACCGCGCATTTGCAAAATACAGGCTTTCATCCACGCGCAAGGTGACGACTTTGGGGTCTGTAATTACCTCATGGCGCAGAATGTTGCGGTAGTGCTCGGTGCCGGGGACTTGGCCCACTTCGGCAATATGAGGCTTTGACGACTGATAGAGATGCAGCAAGATCGAAAGACCGACACCCGCGGAAACGCCTGCCTCAACGCCAATAGCAAGGGTTGTTAATATAGTTGCCAAAACAGCCGCGAAATCCGCTTTGGAATATTCCCAACTTCGTTTCAGGATCGAAAAATCGACAAGGCTAAGGACCGCGACGATAATGGTCGCAGCGAGCGTGGCTTTGGGCAGGAAATAGATCAACGGCGTCAGAGCAAGCGCTGCTATGGCCAGCCCGATGGCGGTGAAGGCCCCGGCTGCAGGCGTTTGGGCGCCCGCATCGAAGTTTACAACCGAGCGTGAAAACCCGCCCGTCACGGGAAAGCCGCCTGTTAGGGATGCGCCGATATTGGCGGCACCTAGACCGATAAGCTCTTGGTCGGGATCGATGCGCTGGCGTTTTTTGGCAGCAAGAGTTTGCGCGACCGAAATCGATTCTACAAAGCCGATGACGGAGATCAAGAAGGCCGGTAACAGCAGTTGCCCCAAGAGGTCAGGCGAGAAAGACGGCAAGGTAAACGGCGGCAGGCTTTGCGGCACATCGCCGACAATTTTGACGCCATGATCCGCGAGTCCAAAGCCCCAAACCGCCAGCGTCGTGGCCATGACCACAAACACCGGCCCGGTCTTGACCAACATGCTTGCTATCCCTTCGCTCAAACCGAAGCGGGATAGCACCGGTTTTAGCCCCTTGCGCACCCAAAACAGAACCGCTGTTGCCAGCCCCCCGATTAGGGCGGTGATCCAGTTGATCTGTGACAGGTGGCTGAACAGCGAAATCACAAGGTCGAACAGATTATGCCCATGCGCCTCAATCCCAAGGATATGCTTAAGCTGGCTTGCCGCGATGATGATGCCCGAGGCGGTGATGAAGCCTGCAATCACCGGATGCGACAGAAAATTGGCGATGAAGCCCAACCGGAATAGCCCCATGGCCAGAAGCATCACGCCCGACAGACCCGCCAGCGATAGCGCCGCCAGCGCATAGCCCATGGTGCCTTGCTCGACGATATTGCTAAGAGCGGCGGCCGTCATCAGCGATACCACTGCAACAGGCCCAACCGCCAGCGCACGGCTGGTACCAAACACAGTGTAAAGCAAGATCGGAACGATGGATGCATACAGCCCAGCCTCTGCCGGAAGCCCCGCCAACAGAGCGTAAGCCAGCGATTGTGGGATCAGCATAATCGTGACAATCAGCGCCGCCATAAGATCATTGGACAGTGCTGAACGGGTGTAGCGACGCCCCCAGTTTAGGATCGGCAGATATTGATGAAGCTTTGTCATCTTTGCTCTTTTCAAAAACGGGCGGCCAGCAAACTTCGCATAAGCTGACCGCCCTGTGGCGGTTGGAAAAGGGAAACCCAACCGAACCTATGATTTCACTAATATTAGGCGCTAAGCTGCGGGTTCCTGCGGCTTTAGATGTTCTGGCTTTGCCATCCATTCGCGCCCTTTCAGCATGCCATTCCAATAAAGCGGCGGTAGCATCTTTTCTTTCAGAAACCATGCCGCTCGCGTGGGTTTTGTGCCGTCCAGAAGTGCTTTAGGGAAACTTGGCAACAAAGCGCCGCCGTAACCGAACTCTGCCAGAACAATTTTGCCACGTTCAACCGTCAGCGGGCAGGACCCATATCCGTTGTACTGCGCAATTTTGGCGCTGCCGTTCATGTCTGCGACCATGTTTTCAGCGACAATCGGAGCTTGGATACGTGCGGCTGCCGCTGTCTTGGCATTGGGTGCGTTCATCACATCGCCTAGCGACCATATGTTATCATATGTCTTGTGGCGCAGGTTGGCCTGATCCACATCCACCCAGCCTGCTGCATCCGCTAAGGCTGAAGCTTTAATGAAATCTGGCGCGCTTTGGGGCGGGCAGACGTGCATCATGTCGAATTCCATTTCAACACGCTGTGTCGGTGTGTCGGGCATGGCTACGTCAAACCATGCCGTCTTCGCAGGGCCATCGACGGCGACAAGGGTGTGGAAGAAATTCAAGCTAGCATCGTATTTTTTGACGTATTCCATCAAAGCGGGCACGTAGTCTTTGACGCCGAACAACACGCCACCGGCGTTGTTGAATTGAATGTCGATGTTTTTCAGAACGCCCCGGCGGTGCCACGCATCGCCCGACAGGTACATCGCCTTTTGCGGTGCGCCTGCGCATTTGATTGGCATAGGCGGTTGCGTGAAAATCGCGCGGCCTTGGGTCATATTGCGCACCAAGTCCCAAGTGTATGGCGCGAGGTCATAACGGTAGTTTGATGTCACGCCGTTTTGACCCAAAGTTTCGCGTAATCCCTCGATTTTTGCCCAATCCAGCTTCAACCCCGGACAAACAACCATGCGGTTGTATGTGAGGACGCGGCACCCTTCTAAGATCACCGCGTTTTTCTCTGGTTCAAAGGCCGCAACCGCACCCTTGATCCAATGGACGCCCTGCGGGATCAGGGACCCCATAGTGCGCGATGTTTGCTGCGGCTCGAAGATGCCACCGCCAACCATGGTCCAGCCCGGCTGATAATAATGGACATCGGCAGGATCAATAATGGCAATCTCAAGCCCCGGTTTGCGAGCTTGCAGGCTGGTAGCCGTGGCGATGCCAGCGGCGCCTGCGCCGACGATGACCACGTCAAAATGGGCCTCTGCCGTGTCATTTGGCGATTTGCCACCATTCACGATCCGGCGCACGATAGCCTTCATGTCATAGCCAACAGCCTTGGTCGCTGCGAGGATATCCGCCGTATTGCCAAGGCTTGCTTGGGCCAAAGACCAAAGTGTTGCTGAACGTGTCCCGGTGCGACAATAGGCAAGGACAGGACCGGGCAACTTGACTGATGCCGCGCCAAAAGCGTCTGCATCCGCATCCGAAAGGCTACCTGCTACAATGGGTTGGTACAGCGCTTCGATTCCAAACGCCTTGGCCGCTTTTTCAATTTCTGCAAAATCCGGTTGATCATCCCCTTCACCGTCTGGGCGATTGCAGATGACACTACGAAAGCCAGCGTCTTTGATCGCCTGCATATCATCCGCGGCGATTTGTGGAGAAACAGACAGGGTCGCTGTGAGTGGTTTTATTTCCATAATCTTGAACTTTCTTACAGGCCGTTGACCGGGACTTTGAGCATAGGATTACCGTCGGCGTCCGTTGGCACTTCGCCCGCGCGCATGTTCACTTGCAAAGACGGGATAATCAGCTTGGGCATGGCCAGTTGCTCGTCCCGTTGGGTGCGGAATTTTACGAATTCTTCCTTCGTTTTGCCGCCACCCACATGGATATTATGGGCCTTCTCATCGCCGACACTGGTTTCCCAAGCGATATCTCGACCATTCGGACCGTAGTCATGGCACATAAACAAACGCATCTCGTCTGGCAGGGTTAAAACCTTTTGAATACTGTCATAAAGCTCCCCCGCATCGCCGCCGGGAAAGTCAGCCCGTGCCGAGCCCCCATCCGGCATAAAGAGCGTGTCGCCGGTAAATGCTGCATTGCCAATCACATGGACCATACAGGCGGGCGTATGGCCGGGCGTATACATGGCAAAACCTTTCAGACTGCCAATTTCATAGGTGTCGCCATCCTTAAACAACGCATCAAACTGTGACCCGTCGCGCTGGAATTCCGTCCCCTCGTTGAACACTTTGCCGAAGGTTTCCTGCACGACCATGATCTTTTCGCCGACACCGATTTTGCCGCCCAGCTTTTGCTGAATATAGGGGGCCGCACTTAGGTGGTCGGCATGGACATGGGTTTCGATGATCCATTCCAACTTGCCGTTTAGCGCTTCAATCCGCGCGATCATCGCATCGGCGTGGTCATAGGTGATGCGTCCAGCGGCGTAGTCGATATCCATGACGCTGTCGATGATGGCGCAGGCTCGGGACGATGGATCTTTGACGATATAGCTGATGGTGTTGGTGGCATCGTCAAAGAAGGCTTCGACCTCTGGCTTAACTTTCATTTCAACGGGATAACTGGTCATCTTGGGTCCTCCTATTTGCTTGCGCTTGGCCGGTTCAGTGGCCCGTGCCGCGCTCCATCATCATGTCATGCACGGCTGCCATGCCCCGTTCGGTCATTGCGGTCACTTCAGCCGCATGGGTGTGCAAGGCGCTCACCACTTCTGGATCTTGTGAGGTCTGGGTCACGATCAATCCGTCATCCGTAATTTCGACCTCAGAAACGATCGCCTGACCGCGCAAAAAGAAAATATCGAGCGTCGGGCTTTGAATGATGATCTTTGGATCATCCAATTGGCCGACGCGATCAATCATGCCAACCGAATGGCTGACCAACGCCTCCATAACCGCAGGGTCAGAGGACCGGGTAACGGTTTTGATCCCATCAGGCAGGTTTTCGACCTCACGCGTGATGGTTTCAAACCCCCGAAACAGCACTCCAATTTCGGCGCTTTCCATCGGTGTCGCATTGTCCCCGCGCAAGCCCGGCATGTTGACTTCGTCATGCACATGGCCAGCACCATGCCCATGATTTTGGCTGTGTCTTTGACTGGGATTGTGGCCGTGCAGATTTTGCATGGCGTACCAACCACCAACGCCAACGACCCCAAGGGCCACGCTCAGAGCCAAGGCCCCCTTAACCCAGCGTGAATTACTCATGATGTTGCCCTCCGAGAGCTTCCAGAAGTTAGCAGACGACGCAGGTAAAACCCGGCGATAACGGCGATCACGAACAGTGCAACTTCCCATTGGCCCGTGCCAAGCGCTGGGATGGCGGCACCGGGGCAAAAGCCAGCGATGCCCCAACCGATACCAAACAAGGCTGATCCGCCGATAAGCTTCACGTCAATGCTTGTGCCAACTGGACCGTGAAAGCTGGTCGCAAAAAGGGGCGCGCGGCGTTTCCATGTGAGCCGGTAACCAATGAAAGTAACAATCAGCGCCCCACCCATAACAAAGGCAAGGCTAGGGTCCCAAGCACCTGCGAGATCGAAGAAATTCAGGACTTTTGCCGGGTCCATCATTCCCGATATTGCGATGCCAGTCCCAAAGACAAGCCCTGTGGCAAGAGCAAAGATTAGTTTCATCAAAGTCAGGCTCCAAAGACGTGGCGGATCAGGTATACGGTAAGGGTTGCCGTCACCATGAAAACCGGCACGGCGACCAAGGACCGGATTGATAACCGCGAGAGCCCGCAAACGCCGTGGCCAGAGGTGCAACCAGAGCCAAGGCTTGCGCCAAAGCCGACAATCACGCCCCCAAGCGCTATCATTGCGGGGGACACAGGAATGGTCAGCACGGGCATTGTTCCGGTGATTGCATATAGCAAAGCCGGGGAAAGGATCATTCCCAAAACCAGTGCTGCACGCCAATAAAACTCGTCACGGGTCTCAAAGAAAACCAGACCCGAAAGGATACCTGTCGCGCCAAAGACGCGACCGAGCCCCAGCATCAGCAAGACGGCTGCAAGCCCGATCAAGGCACCACCGCCAAGCGATTGGGCTGGCGTGAAAACTGTTTCGAACATCCAAGATCACCTTTCAAAAGATATAAATTGAATAGCGCTTTGATAGGCCGCGTTCAGTGACATTGTCACCAAGATCGAAAAATTATCTACGAATGATGATCCGCGAGGTTTTGCAGCTCTGCCGGATCCAAGAGCGTAACGCTGCCGCGGGCCTGCTCGACCCAACCGCGTCGATGGAACTCTTGTAATTGCCGAGAAATCACTTCGCGGGCCGTTCCCAATTCCACCGACAGCTTTTGATGGGTTGTTGCCACTTTGCCGGCACCGCAGGCGAGCTTAAGCAGCTTGTCGGCGAGCCGCACATCTACCCGTTGAAAGGCAACTTCGTCGATCATCAAGAACAAGTCGGTGATGCGTTTGGAAAAGGCGGCAAAGACGAAATCGCGGAAGGGTTTGGAGCTTGCCACCAAATCGTCAAAGACCTCGCGGGGAACAGCGGCAGCCTTAACAACCGTCTCTGCGATGCCTTCGGCGGCATAATCGTCGTAAGCGAGTAGGCACGCGGTGGTCAGGACACAGCTTTGCCCCGCCTCTATCCGGTATAGGACAATTTGATGGCCTGTGTCTGAAACTTGCTGCACACGAATGGTCCCATCCAATAGGAACAGCATGTTCTCTGGCGACTTTCCGGGTCCGAACATCATTGTGTCTTTGGACACGCTAATCGTTCTGCTGTGCCCCGTTAATAAGTCCTTGGTTGCCGGATCAAGGCGTGACAGACCCGGAAAACGCTCTACCCAATTTGCATCATCAATCATGTCGAAGCTGTCTCTTGCCGAGGGATTTCAAGCGGCGCGATACGGTCGAGCAACTGGCCTTTGTTCGCGGCGATATCCGCTATTGTCAGGTCATCGAGTACGGACATGAAGGCCGCCGTCGCTTCCTGCAACTTGCGTGACAGGACGCAAATGCCCATCAATGGACAGGTGTTGGTTTCCGAGTTGAAGCACTCGACCAGATCCAGCGGGCCTTCGGTCAAGCGCACGACTTCTCCGACAATAATCTCTTGCGGCGGGCGGGCGAGCCGAAAGCCACCGTTTCGCCCACGCACGGTTTCCAGATAGCCGGCCTTGCCCAGTTCATGAACAATTTTCATTATGTGGGGGCGCGACAAACTGTGGATTTGCGCCACATCATCAATACGCACGAGGTCAGGCGACTTAAGCGCTGCAAGTTGCAGCGAGCGCATCGCATAATTGGTGTAGCTGGTCAGTTTCATGGGTGCATCCTGTTGTCGCACCTAAAGATATATTCCAACTATTGCTTTTGTAAAGAGCCTGACCTATGTCGAAGTAAAGAACTATTCCAAATATAGGAAATATGCGATGACACTTCGGATCGGCGATACAGCCCCCAACTTCCGTGCGGAAACCACCGCAGGGCCAATTCAATTCCATGACTGGATCGGGGAGGATTGGGTCTTTTTCTTTAGCCACCCGGCGGATTTTACCCCCGTTTGTACAACAGAAATGGGCCGAACCTCGCAATTGTCTGAGCAATTCAAAAAGCGTGGGGTCAAACCCATTGGCCTGTCCACTGACACAGTGGCAGAACACGTCAAATGGATTGATGACGTAAATCAAACCCAAGCCACTAACCTGCAGTTCCCGATCATTGCGGATGCGGATTTAGAAATTGCGAAACTATATGACATGATCCATCCCAGCGAGAGCGAGACTGCCGCTGTGCGCTCGGTTTTTATCATCGACCCAACTAAGAAAATTCGCCTGACAATGACCTATCCAATGAGTGTCGGGCGCAACTTTGACGAAGTTTTGCGCGTAATTGACGCACTGCAAACGGGTGACAAATATGCTATTGCTACCCCTGCCGATTGGATGCCGGGGCAGGATGTGATCATCCCGCCGTCCGTCTCGAACGACGATGCCAAGGTTGCCTTTCCTCAGGGATTTGAGACCATTCGTCCCTATTTGCGCAAAGTAACACTCTAACCCAGCTGCCCTATGGAGCATGCCCATGTTTGAAGGTTTCACAGCAGAGACATTGGCCAGAATGCAATTTGCATTCACCGTCTCGTTTCACATCATCTTCCCTGCATTCTCGATCGGGCTGGCCAGCTATTTGGCCGTGCTCAACGGACTCTGGTTACGCACGCGGGATGAAACTTACCTGACGCTGTTCACCTATTGGAAAAAAATCTTTGCGGTGGCCTTTGGCATGGGCGTCGTCTCGGGCATTGTGATGTCTTATCAGTTTGGCACCAATTGGTCGGTTTTCTCGGACAAAACAGGCCCGGTGCTGGGCCCGTTGATGGCTTATGAAGTGCTGTCTGCGTTTTTCCTTGAGGCCGGGTTCCTTGGCATCATGCTGTTTGGCCGCGAACGCGTGGGCGATAAGCTGCACATGTTTGCAACCGCCATGGTTGCCTTTGGCACGCTGATGTCAGCCACTTGGATTTTATCAGTGAACTCTTGGATGCAGACGCCTGCGGGCTATAGCATCAATGATCTGGGACAATTTGTGCCAGAGGACTGGTGGCAGATCGTCTTTAACCCCTCTTTCCCTTACCGTCTGACCCATATGGTTCTGGCAGCTTATCTGACGACCGCCCTCGTCGTAGGCGGGGTTGGTGGCTTGCATCTGTTGCGCAACCAGATGGACGCCGCGGCACGGCGCATGTTTTCAATGGCGATGTGGATGTTGATTATAGTCGCTCCCTTGCAAATCGTTGCGGGCGATATGCACGGGCTGAACACGCTGGAACATCAGCCTGCTAAGGTCATGGCGATGGAGGGGCACTATGACAGCCACCCTGACGGCGCGCCGTTGATCCTCTTTGGCATTCCGAACGCCGAAGAAAAGCGGATCGATTACGCGGTGCAAATTCCCAAACTGTCGAGCATGATCCTAAAGCATCATTGGGACGCGCCTTTGGACGGTTTAGACACCATCCCCGACGATGAAGAGCCCCCGGTGGCGATTGTGTTCTGGAGTTTTCGCGTGATGGTCGGCCTTGGTTTTGCGATGCTGGGTCTAGGCGCTTGGGCTGCATGGCGACGGTTTCGCGGTCGGCTTTATGATACGCCGCTCTTGCATCGCGCGGCCATTTTGATGGGACCGATGGGGTTTGTGGCGGTGCTAGCGGGCTGGATCACCACCGAAGTCGGTCGGCAACCCTTTACCGTCTATGGTCTGCTGCGCACCTCTGACAGCCTTGCACCCGTCGCGGCTCCCGCGGTTGCGGCATCTCTGATCGCGTTTATCGTGGTGTATTTCTTCGTCTTTGGCGCAGGCACCTATTACTTGCTGGCAATGATGAACAAGGCTCCGGCGACGCCCAAACTGGGCTTGCGAGACGGTCCGATCCGAACCGCTGGGATCGCCCAATCCAACTTAGCCACCCTTCCCGGTAAATAGGAGCTTTAGCCATGTTTGAACTATCATTTATCTGGGCAGGCATCATCGCTTTGGCGGTGCTGATCTATGTGATTTTGGACGGGTTCGATTTGGGCGTGGGCATCCTGTTTCCCTTCGCCAAAAGCGAACGCGATAAAGCCACGATGATGAACTCAATCGCACCAATTTGGGACGGCAATGAAACTTGGCTGGTGATGGGCGGCGGCGGGCTCTTTGCTGTGTTCCCACTGGCTTACGCGGTCATCATGCCCGCGCTATACATGCCCATTACGCTGATGCTTCTGGCGCTGATTTTTCGTGGCGTGGCCTTTGAATATCGTTGGCGGACAGAACGGTGGAAGCCCGTTTGGGATGCGGCCTTCTTCGGAGGATCGCTCGTCGCCGCTTTCATGCAAGGTATCGCCTTGGGTGCTTTGGTGCAGGGCGTTGAGGTTGCTAACCGCGCCTATGCCGGCGGGTGGTGGGATTGGCTCAGCGTGTTTTCAATCCTGACAGGCTTTGCCGTGGTGGTTGGATATGCTTTGCTCGGAGCCACTTGGCTGATCCTAAAGACCGAGGACAACTTACAACGTCGAATGCAAGGCTATGCATGGTGGTTGGCCGCTGGAACGCTGGTCTTCATCGGGATCGTCAGCGTCCTGACCCCATTTCAAGATCCGGTTTATTTCGAGCGGTGGTTTAACTTGCCAGGTAGCGTCCTGAGCGTTTTGATGCCCGTCGCTGTACTCGCCACAACTTGGGCGCTGTTCACCGGGTTGAACGCAGGCAAAGACGGGCAGCCGTTCTTTGCGGCGCTGACCCTATTCGTGCTTTGCTTCATCGGTATCGGCATCAGTTTTTATCCCAACATCATCCCCCCCGGCCTTACTATAGCCGAGGCCGCCGCCCCAGATGAAAGCTTGCGGTTTGCGCTTGTGGGAACGGTCGTATTGCTGCCATTGATCTTGGGGTACACCGCTTACGCCTATTGGGTCTTCCGGGGCAAAATCGATCCAGAAGAGGGGTACCACTGATGCGTGCCGAAACCTTTAAGCGACTTGTCTGGTTTGTCGGCCTTTGGCTCGCAAGCGTTGCAGCACTTGGGGTTGTGGCCTATGCAATTAGGCTAGCAATTAACTGAAGCTAGAGAGTTAGTTTGGACTTCGATAACCTTGCTGACTACCAGCACTTTCATCAAGCTAGAACCGTCGGGCTCTACAGCAATCTCAAGATCAAAAATGACTCGCAATAAATGTTGGTCCCACAGGATGCCGGATAGATCTTCCCTACGAAGAAATTATAATTGCGCCAGCTTGTACTTTTCCAAAACACTCAGGATTTCACCTGCGGCGCGTTCTCGGTGGTTTCTAAAACATCGACGCGCTTCTTTTGCATTGCCACTGCGCAAATAATTGAGAAGCTCACGATGCTCCGCCGAGGATTTCTTTGGAACTTCTCGCAATCGCAGCGTTACGATCCGTGCGCGATGCGCTTGGTCAAGCAGCGATGAGACGAATTGTTCTACCCGCTTGTTTCCGTTTAGATCCAGAAGGCTGCGATGGAAGAGATCATCAGCTGCTGCCCAAGCCTCCAGATCCTCTTGTTCGAGAGCCTGTTCCATTGCAGCGGTGGCTGCTACCAAGGGTCTTAGGTCTTGTTCGCTGGGGTTTGTGTCTGCGATACTGGCGGCTGCTTCGGGCTCAAGTGCAATAAGAACCTGATAAATTTCACGCATGTCATCGGCGCGAAGCGGCAGCACACGCGCACCCCGACGCGGTATCATTTCAACCAATCCCTCGGCCGTGAGACGTATCAGAGCTTCCCGAATAGTGGTTCGCGAGACGCCAAACTTCAACGCCAGTTCAGGCTCCATAGCTTGAAATCCTGCAGGCAGGTCATTGTTCAAAATCTGAATCTTAAGCTGATCATAGGCAGCTTCAGCTCGTGTTTGCTTGGCTATTTTTTCTGACACGCGATGTCCCACGGTTGACTCTTTAACATAGTTTAGAAAATAATGCCGACATTATCTACGAAAAAGTAGAGATGTGCCAAAGCCGAAACGGGAAATAGGCACAAAACCGGGAGGAAAACATGTCTTTGAAACTGATAACTGCCGCGGCCATAAGCCTTGGCCTGACCATGAGTGCTGCGAGTGCGCAGACGGTGCTTAAGTTGCAGACGTCCACGCAATCGGGGGCGTTTGAGTATACCTATGTCGTGGATACCTGGGGGCCGAAACTTGGGGTCATGACCGGCGGTGAAGTCACGCTGGAATTCACACCAATTAACTCGATTGTTGATCGCAGCGATACGCCAGAAGCCGTTATGGGTGGTGTCTTGCAGGGCGATTTGACAGCGGTATCTTATTTCACCGGCCGCAATCCCGCCTTTGCTATTCTTGGCGATCTCATCGCTGGATACGACTCTGTTGATCAGGTTCAGACCTTCTGTCGCCACGGTGGAGGGCGCGAGATTTTGCAAGAACTTTGGGACAGTACACTTCCCGGCGCACTTCATGTGGTTGGATGTGCCGCAGCCGCAAAAGAGGCCCTGGTTGCGAAGGTGCCGATTAACGGCGTTGCTGACCTCGAAGGTGTAAAGATCCGCTCGCCTTCCGGTCTTGCTGCGACGGTCTTCCAGAAAGCGGGTGCTGCACCAGTATCCATGTCCCTGTCAGACGTGTTCACTTCGCTTGAAAAGGGTGTGATCGATGCGGCTGACGCGTCGGCCTACATCAATAACTCAACCTCGGGTTTCCATCAGGTTGCGACGTATCCTCTTTACCCGGGCATTCACTCTATGGCTGTCCGCCAGATGACCATCAACAAAGGTATCTGGGATGGTTTGACACCGGCTCAGCAGGAAGCTGTCGAGATCTGGTTCTATGCCGCTTACGACGATGTCCGTCGCCAGCTTGATCTACAAGATCGGGCGCAAGCAGCCAAGGACAACGCCGGAGATGCGGTTACGATCATCGACTGGCCACAAGCTGAACGGGATAAGTTCCGCGCCATTGCGGTTGGAGCTTGGGAAGAGACGGCTGAAAAGTCGCCGGAGGCGCGTGCCGCTTTGGAAGCACATTATGCCTACATGCGGTCGATTGGCCTGCTACAATAACCATCTGTCGGGCGAGCTTATTGCCCGCCTGCTTCTTTC
>CAZBBZ010000016.1:0-3723 GCA_964489925.1 uncultured Rhodobacterales bacterium | reverse complement strand
GGGGCCATCATGCAGACTTATGTAATTCTTTTGGGGCGTATCAGCGTCTTTCTGGGCAAGGCCTGCGGGATGTTCTATCTCGCCGCCATAGGGCTGTCGGTTTACGAAGTAGTGATGCGTTATGCATTTGATGCGCCGACTTCGTGGACGTCAGAGACAATTATGGCGCTTGTTGCTACTGCTTGGCTCTTTTGCGTCGGGGCGGTCACCCAACAGCGCCGCCACATCACCGTCACCACCATGGAGTTGCTTGTTGGCCCTGTCATTTGGCGACGTATGAAGAAATTTGCGATTGTGCTCGCGCTGCTTGGTGTGGCGGGATTGGTCATTATGCTTTGGGGTCCGATGACAAAGGTGCTTAAAGCCCCGCAGAGTACAGGAAGTGCTTTTGACCCTTATATACCAACCTATATAAAAACAGCGTTTGTTGCGGCTGCCATCCTTTATTTCCTACAGCTTTTGGCGAACCTATTTACGCGCTCGGCTGATCTGAAGACCCCAACCGAGATCGGCGTCGAATAATGGGCATAGAACTCATCACACTGGCGATTGTAGTCGCCTTATTCTCGCTTATGGCGATCGGGGTACCACTGGGGGCATCGACACTTCTGATTTCAGTCACCACTGCGTTTTTCGCCTTTGGCCCCAACGGTTTCATCCTTGTCACATCCGCTGTGACCAAAGTGATGGACAAACAGGCCCTGATTGCAGTGCCGTTCTTTGTCTTCATGGCCAATGTGATGGAGCGATCCGGGGTGGCCAAGGAGTTGTTCAATTCTATGGCTATCCTCGGCGGGCAAATGCGTGGGGGCGTGGCGGTGCAGACCTGTCTGGTTGCCGTTATCCTCGCGGCAATGTCCGGCGTGGTGGGGGGCGAGATTGTCTTACTGGGCGTCATCGCACTGCCGCAACTCTTTCGTCTTGGCTATGATCGCAAATTGTCCATCGGGGTGCTTTGCGCCTCGGGCTCGCTGGCGACATTAATTCCGCCTTCTGTGGTTTTGATCGTCTATGGCGCCGAAGCCAATGTCTCGATCAAGGATCTGTTCACCGCAGGCATCGGGCCGGGCGTTTTGCTCGCCTTGCTTTATATTTCTTATGTTCTGATCCGAGTGCGGATGAACCCCGCAATGGGGCCGGTGTTCGATGCACCCGAAGCGCAGATGCCATTCTTGCAGCGGCTCTCTCACCTCAAAGGCTTGATACTGCCGTTCTTGCTGATCTTCGGCGTGCTGGGATCCATCTACGGCGGGATTGCGACAGTAACGGAGTCAGCCGCCATCGGCGCCGTAGGTGCTTTGATCGTGGCAGCAGCCCGGCGCGAGCTGACGTTTCAAGGTGTTCGCGAGGCGCTTTGGGCAACCACCCTTACGACAGGCTCAATCCTGTGGCTGATCATCGGCGCGGTAAGCCTGGTTGGAATTTACAATCTGATGGGCGGCACCCGGTTCTTGGGGGGGCTGCTCACCGGACTTGATGTGGCACCCATTGTGGTGATCCTGATCATGATGGGGATCATTTTTGTGATGGGTACGTTCCTTGAATGGATTGCCATCGTCTTTATCACCGTACCGGTATTCGCGCCGGTTGTTATTTCTTTGGGCTATGATCCGGTCTGGTTCGGCATCCTGTTTGCCATGAACATCCAAATTTACATGCTGTCGCCACCGTTTGGACCCGCGTGTTTTTATTTGAAATCGGTGGCCCCAAAAGACGTCACTTTACAGGAAATTTTTCTGGCCGTGCTGCCGTTCATCGTACTGCAGATGATTGGTCTTGCACTCGTGATGACCTTTCCACAAATCGCGCTTTGGCTGCCAGGGTTATAGGAGACGAATATGGATACTGATGATGAAAATCACGAAGTTTATGACTTTGGCTGGTGGCCCGAGGTGTTTGGAATAATCTGCGTGGTTGTATTTGTAACCTGCCTGATCGTATTTGCCCGAGGCTCCATATGAAGACCTATAAAATCGCCGCTATTCCTGCTGACGGGATCGGCCCGGAAGTCATCGCCGCCGGCCTGCAAGCGCTAGAGGCCTTGGCCAAGCGCGACGGTGGGTTCTCCTTGGATGTAACAGAGTTTGACTGGGGATCTGACCGGTTCAAACAGACCGGTGCGTTGATGCCTGAGGACGGGATCGAGACACTTAAGGCATTTGATGCGATATTTTTCGGAGCGGTTGGCGCGCCGGATGTGCCGGATCACCTGACGCTTTGGGGCCTGCGGCTGCCCATTTGTCAGGGTTTTGATCAATACGCAAACGTGCGCCCGACGCGAATATTGCCGGGCATTCAGGCCCCTTTGGCTGGCGTCGGTCCGGACGATCTTGATTGGGTGATCGTCCGTGAAAACTCCGAGGGCGAATACGCTGGTATGGGAGGGCGTGCGCATCGGGGCCTGCCCGAAGAAGTCGGCACTGAGGTTGCAATCTTTACCCGCGTCGGCGTCACGCGGATCATGCGTTATGCGTTCCGGCTTGCGCAGTCTCGCCCGCGCAAGATGCTGACTGTAGTGACAAAGTCGAACGCTCAACGCCACGGCATGGTCATGTGGGATGAGATCGCCCAAGACGTCAGCCAAGAGTTCCCCGATGTAACATGGGATAAAATGCTCGTCGACGCCATGACCGTACGCATGGTCAAGTCGCCCGCAAGTCTCGACACAATCGTGGCAACCAACCTGCATGCGGATATTTTGTCCGACTTGGCAGGGGCGCTTGCGGGTTCGCTTGGAGTGGCACCAACGGCGAATATTGACCCAGAACGTCGGTATCCGTCTATGTTTGAGCCTATTCATGGTTCGGCCTTCGACATCACCGGCAAAGGCATCGCCAACCCTGTCGCGACGTTCTGGACGGCGGCGCAAATGCTCGATCACCTCGGCGAGACACATGCCGCGGAACGGTTAATGCGTGCGGTCGAAAAGGTCTGCGCGGACGGAACCATGACACCTGATGTTGGCGGTTCGGCAAACACACAAGAGGTCACGAATGCAGTTTGCGAAGCTATTCGAGGCGAGAATATCTAGCCCCAGCTTCGGCACTCATCCAATTTTAGAAAGCCCGAATGAAATCAATAACCACTTGCCGAAACGCCGTGACAAGTCAGAACCGGACAACGCCAAAAGCCGATGTTCAATACTCCAACTAAAACCGCGCTTTGGCTCTAACGAGACATAAGCAACCGCAATCAACGCGCCGCTTACGAAGAATGATCGACCGGAGCGGCCAGACCGAAATCAGCGATTTATCTGCAGGTTGTTCAGGATCGTCACTCATTTCCGTAAATGAGCCACAAATTCTGAGGTTGCGGCTCCGGCTTGGTCTTTCTCCCATAGAAAACCTAGAGGGCGCAAAGGGGCATTTATCTCGGTCCGCAGTTCTTTCACAAGCCCGGCTGCGAGCCAAGGCAGCGCCACACTGCGCGGGAGGATCGCCAGATATTTTCCGGTGGTCAGCATTTCTTTCGTCATTTCAGGAATATGCATGATCATTTGGCAACGCGCACTTCCTTGCCAGTCATTTTCGGATGCGATTTTTTCGAAACGATCGCGCGCAACTGAACCCACCCGATTCAAAAGCCATTTTGCCTGTCCCAATTCCTCGGTTGTTATCTCAGTTTTGGCCGCAAGCGGGTGATTGATCCCACAGATTGCGATCAGAAGATCATCAACGTGACGCTCAAAAAACCAACCTTGTGGAATAACTGTCGGTTCTCGCG
>CAZBBZ010000015.1:0-17082 GCA_964489925.1 uncultured Rhodobacterales bacterium | reverse complement strand
GGGCGGGGCGCGGATTGTTTACAATGACCCCCGACGTTTCGGGGCAATGGATTTGATCCCACGCGCGGATCTTGAATCTCACAAGCTGTTAAGCGTGTTGGGGCCTGAACCACTGGGCAATCATTTTAGCGCAACTTATCTGCACAACCGCCTTAAGGACCGCAAAATACCGATCAAAACGGCTCTGTTGGATCAACGTAATGTCTGCGGCTTGGGCAATATTTATGTCTGCGAAGCGCTTTGGCGGAGCGGTATTTCACCAACCCGCAGCGCCGGTACAATTTCTAAACCTCGTATCGAACGGTTGGTCACGGCAATCAGAGATGTCCTATCCGAAGCGATTGAAGCCGGCGGTTCTAGCTTGCGAGACTATCGCCAAGCGGATGGTGAACTTGGGTACTTTCAGCACCGATTTGCAGTTTATGACCAGGAGGATGCGCCGTGCAAAACGGCAGATTGTAAAGGCGTAATTGCAAGGATAACCCAGTCCGGGCGGTCTAGTTATTATTGCCCAAAATGTCAGAGATAGCTTGAATGCTGTCTCTCAAGTGGTTAACCCAACGCCTCGGATGAAGCTGCAAACGAGTCGCAGATGGCATATGAAACACTGATCGTAGAGGTCAAAGATCACGTCGGATTGATCCGGCTGAACAGACCTGACGCACTGAATGCGCTGTCCCAACAGTTGCTCAGCGAGTTGGCAGAGGCGTTGACCGCGATGGACAGCAACGACACCGTTGGTGCGATAGTGTTGACTGGTAGTGATAAGGCTTTCGCAGCTGGTGCCGACATCAAAGAAATGTCCGAAAAGTCATTCGTGGATATGTTCACATCGAATTACTTCGCCCCGGAAACAGATACCATGCTGCGGGTTCGCAAGCCCATTATTGCGGCTGTTGCGGGCTATGCGCTGGGCGGTGGGTGCGAGTTGGCGATGATGTGCGATTTCATTATTGCCGGTGAAAATGCCAAATTTGGTCAGCCAGAGATCAATTTGGGTGTAATCGCAGGCATTGGCGGCACGCAGCGCCTCACTCGTTTTGTTGGTAAGTCCAAAGCCATGGAAATGAACCTAACCGGGCGCTTCATGGATGCAGACGAAGCAGAACGTTCGGGACTTGTGTCGCGCATTGTTCCTGTTGATGACTTGTTGGACGATGCTTTGGCCACGGCTGGAAAAATCGCGGTTAAATCACCGATTGCGGTTATGGCAGCCAAAGAAGCGGTGAATCGAGCTTATGAAACCACCCTAAGCGAGGGTGTGTTGTTTGAGCGCCGTGTATTCCAAAGCTTGTTTGCCACAGAAGACCAAAGCGAAGGCATGTCTGCGTTTTCAGAGAAACGAACGCCAAAGTTCCGCGGCAACTAGTCTTTTAGTTCAATGTGAATGTGGTTGATGCCCAAAGGCTGACCCACACCACATTCAGGCTTTCCGCTAACCCTGCGGTGGGTCGCATAAGTTTCACTGCGTTGATCAAATAATCGCCAGACCCGCGTGGAAACTCGACGACGCCTTGGTCGTTAGTTTCATAAGACACCATCGCCGCGTCGCCAATTTCATCTATGGGGCGGTTAAACACATCAATCTGATGATTGGCCGCTGGTTCACCTTCAAACAATAGAACGAATTTGAGCGTCGCCTTGCTTTGGAACGGATTTTCCACTGCGACCAGTTCGAAAGGAAAGCGAACCGATTGATCGGCCCCTTGCGCCGTGCCAACTGGAACCAGAGCTTTGGCAAAGCGAAAATAGGCCTCTCTGAAATTGTTGTCCGGCAGTTTAGCATCAAGATGCTCTTGGACAGCAAAGCCTTCGCCATGCGTTTCAACGAATTTCTGAAACTTTGCGAATTCTTGATATACAAGCGTGCTTGCATTTGTCTCTACAGCGAAAATATGAAGCCCCTCATTAGCGGGGAGGTATTTAATCGCCGGGCGATCCCCAAGGCGGCTACTTATGGGGGCAGCCGTGCCACTCACAACAACACCCATCTGTTTGATCGCGTTTTTGTTGTAAGCTTGGGTAGATCCCCGCATCAATTGGCCAACGCGAATGTTCGCGGTAATTTCTGTGCCAACCTCGTGTGTTTGGGCCGTAGGATCGATCCAATATTCGTGGGCGGTTGCAAAACCAGAAAATATGGCCAAGAACGCAGCTATCAAAGATATAAAAGGGGGGTTGGGCATGAAGCGCTCCGAAGCATCAGTTTTCGTAAAGATAGGCTACACCCAAGTTGTTGCAAGCCTGTTCATCCTCGCCCTTGCAGCGGCAACGTTCATCACCCCCCACACCAGCACCGCGCATGAGTTAAATCCAGGCATTATGGATGTCGAGTTCAAAGGAACACCGACACAGCTTTCCGCAATCATTGAAATGAACCTAGAAGCTTTTGTTGCCGGGGTTGGGCCGGAACATACCGATACGGACGAAAGCCCCGAGGCCGCGCTTTATCGCCAGTACCGGGAAATGTCCCCGGCAGATTTGGCGGCGGCTTTTGAAGGTCTTTCCACTCAATTCGGGAAAAATATTCTGGTCGTACACGAAGGTATGAAGTTCAATATTGAGGTTGGGACGCCTGCCATTCCAGCCATCGGCGACGTAGAACTAATACGGTTTTCCCGTATTCCCGTGACGGCAAAAATACCGGAAAGCATCAACCATGTTCAAGTTGGTTGGTCTGCCATGATGGGCCAGCTGATCGTGCGTGCAGCCAATGGCGGCGATGGCGGCTATGCAGCCATTTTGGCGGGTGGACAGTTATCTACCCCACTTTCGATCGTCGGAACGACTCAGAACGGGGTTTGGGTAAAGTTTAAGGATTTCGCTCGCTCGGCGTTCGGTCTTAGTCTTTTGTTGTTAGGTGCGCTTGGTATTCTAATCACTGGGTTTGTTATGCGACGAAAATCATAGAGCCCTCTGATTTGAAAAATACGAGCATCAGATTTTTCGCTTCGTTAAACGCACAAATTCATCTACGACGTCATGTACCACGTCGCCTAGGCGTTGACAGCAGTCAACATCGGCAGTAAACGCGCAAATTCGTCAATGAGACAACGATAGAATCGGAATTTTTGCATATGGCAAATACACCCGGATCCAAGAAACGCGCGCGCCAGCTGGTCCGCCGGACAGAGATCAACAAAGCGCGCAAGTCGCGCATCCGTACTTTCATCCGCAAAGTGGATGAAGCAATTGAAAGTGGCGATTCTACCGCCGCTTCTGCCGCTCTGCGTGCAGCACAGCCTGAAATCATGCGTGGCGTGACCAAAGGCGTGTTTCACAAGCGTACTGCAAGCCGCAAGGTTTCGCGTATGTCTGCGGCTGTAAAAGCACTTTCATAAGCTATCCTGAAAGGGTGGTTTATTGCTGAACTTAAAACCCCGTTTTTTAACGGGGTTTTTTTGTCAAATATGTGACGTTCTTGTTTCGATCACGTTGTTGTAGTCCTCTCAATTATATAAAAATTAAGGAATCGGCGCAGATCGTCGACCCTTAGTAATGGCAAGTTAAATGACCGAAATTATCGGGTCGTTTTCTTACCATTATTTCCCCTATTTATATGAAATAGTTGATTAATTTTAAGAATCGGCACGCATCGGTTTTTTGTTGCCGTCAAGCGAGAGTTGTTGTTGCGCCAACCCTTTTTGTTTCGGTAATACTCTCTTCACCGAGTCACGGAGAGCATGGGAACCAATGACAGAAAGACATCAAAATACTATTGTCGACCTGTCACCAGAAGACGTTTGGTCCCAGCTTGAAGCCGACGACAATACAGCACTTGTTGATTGTCGCACGCAGCAAGAATGGCAGCGTATCGGTACCCCGGATTTAAGCGATATCGATAGGGCTATGTATCTTATCGAATGGCGTAAAGCACCGGATATGTCCTTTAACGACGCATTTGCACAGCAACTGGATGAAGCAACAGGCGCTTCTTATCCTTCCAAGCTGTTCTTTATTTGTCGTTCGGGCGCTAGGTCAAAAGAGGCAGCGACCTACATTCAAGATCTTCTATCGAGAAAGTCCATTCCATGTCAGTGCATCAATGTGGCTGAGGGTTTCGAAGGAACCCAAACACTTGGTGCTGGCGCGTCGGGATGGAGAAACAAAAACTTGCCCTGGGTTCAAAACTCTTAGCGGGCATTTTCGCGTTTCAAAAATAGAATTAGATCACGCGCAACCCAATGTGGTGCGCGCATAAAAATCGGTGGGGACTGGTATGGAAAACGATTGTTGGGGATTGGTAAAGTCTCATCTTGAGGCAACATTGGGCAACGATGCGTTTTCAAATTGGATTGAACCACTCGACTATAAAGGTCTGAACAGCGGCACCGCGCAGTTTGATGCGCCGACTAAATTTATCGGTAATTGGGTCCGTCGTAGCTATGGCAACCGGATGCGTGAGCTGTTTTTGGAATATGGCGCCCATGTTGACCGGATTGAATTTTCTGTTCCCGAATCTAAGCCAACCCGCGCCGTGAAAAATGCGCCTGTTGGAACTGTTGGCAACACAGCAACAACACATACGCGCGGTGATTTAGAGAAGTTGCCAGGCTCGGTTCTTGACCCTCGATTTACATTTGATCGCTTTGTGGTTGGCAAACCAAATGAACTAGCCTTTGCCGCGGCCAAGCGTGTGGCGGACAGTTCTGCAGTTGGATTTAATCCATTGTTCCTTTACGGCGGCGTAGGCTTGGGCAAGACCCACCTGATGCAGTCTATCGTTTGGGAGATTCGTCGGTCTCGCCCAGAGGCGCGCGTTATTTATTTGTCTGCCGAACAATTCATGCACCGTTTCGTTCAAGCGCTTCGCCGCAATGACACAATGAGCTTTAAGGAAATGTTCCGATCCATTGACGTGCTGATGGTTGATGATGTTCAGTTCATCGCTGGCAAAAACTCTACGCAGCAAGAGTTTTTCGATACGTTCAACGCCTTGATTGACCAAAACAAACAGATCGTGATTTCTGCTGACCGTGCGCCGGGCGACATTGAGATCGAGGAGCGGATTACGTCGCGTCTTCAGTGGGGCATGGTTGTTGATGTCCACCCAGCGGATTACGAGCTGCGCTTGGGGATCATTCAAGCCAAAGCCGAATTGCAGCGAGAATTCTATCCCGAGGTTGTCATTATGCCAGGTGTATTAGAATTTTTGGCTCAGCGAATTTCACAGAATGTCCGTGTCCTTGAAGGGTCGCTAACACGGCTATTTGCCTTTGGATCGCTGGCGGGGAAACCTGTTTCGATCGAAATGGCACAGGAGTGTCTGTCGGATATTCTGCGGGCGTCTGACCGCAAGGTTACGATTGACGAGATCATCCGCAAAGTGGCGACCTATTATAACCTAAAGGTCAATGACATCCTGTCGGCACGGCGGGCGCGTGCCATCGCTAGACCGCGACAAGTCGGGATGTATTTGGCCAAGAAGCTTACACAAAAAAGCCTGCCCGAAATCGGACGGCGTTTTGGTGGACGCGACCATACAACGGTCATGCATGCGGTTAAGAAGATCGACGAGCTGAAGGCAACTGATAGCTCTATTGAGGAAGACATCGAGCTTTTGCGCCGGTCTTTAGAAGCTTAAGGGCTATTCAGCGCATTTTTTTGCTGACCTTAACGCTCCTTTCACCTGATCGCCTGTATATTTATGTACCGAGCAGCGAGGGAGCGCCCCTTAAATGGGGGTTGGGTGGTACAGGTGACGTACCTAACACGGTGGCTGCACGGTATACGATGAACTTCGCCAATTGGCGGATTCATTCTGGGCCAGAAGGTCCCTGATATCATAAAATGGATGGTATTTTGGGTGTGCGCACTTCTGATCAGGGGTCAGATGCGCATAACGCGAGTGGGTTAATATCATTTCCGAAGGTGCAGGTATCAGGGACCGCCGGTCTGTTTCGAAATATTCAGAGCTTTCGAAAGGTCATGTAATGGGGCGTTCGCCCCTCGCGCAGAGCCTTTTGTTCATAGCGCGTTGATATCCAATCGTCCCACGGTTCCCGCCAGTCTGTTGGGGTTTGGGCCGTCCACTCAAAACCAGCTTTAGGAACTTCGATTAGGGTTTGGCGCACATAATCCTCTATGTCCGTCGCAACCCGTAGTTCCGCACCCTTTTTCATTACACGAGCCAAGGGCTCCAAATGTTCAGGCGTCACAAAACGACGGCGATGATGCTTTTTCTTTGGCCACGGGTCTGGGTAAAGCAAAAACGCTTTTTGCAAAACGCCGTTCGGTAACACGTCAAACAAGTCACGCGCATCGCCGGGATGAAGAAGTAAGTTATCTGTGCCAGCTTCTCGCAGCTTACCCAAAAGCATGGCAACGCCGTTGATGTAGGGTTCACATCCGATAAGACCCACATCAGGATAGCTTGCCGCTTGATGCGCAACATGTTCGCCGCCACCAAACCCGATTTCTAGCCAATATTCTTTGGCGTCCGGAAACACCTCTGCCAAGTCCAAAGGTGTTCGATCCGGATTGGTTTCCCAATCCACGCCATCCAAAAGCACAGATCCAAGATCGTCGCGCAAATAACCCGCTTGGCTGGGCCGCAGCCCCTTACCTTTACGGCGACCGTAAAAGTTTCGCCAAGGCGCAGCTTCAGGTTTCTTAACTGCGCCCGGCATAGATTTTGATTAGACCGACTTTTTCAACGTGTCGACAAGGTCCAGCTTTTCCCAAGAAAAACCACCGTCTGCATCTGGTGTACGACCGAAGTGACCGTAAGCTGCCGTGCGTTGATAGATTGGACGGTTCATGCCCAAATGTTCACGAATACCGCGGGGCGTCAAATCCATCGCAGCTTCACAAGCTTTTTCAATCGCCTGTTCGTGGACTTCACCGGTTCCAAAGGTGTCTGCATAGATCGACAGAGGCTTCGCAACACCAATGGCGTAAGCCAACTGGATCGTGCAACGCTCAGCCATTCCAGCCGCAACAACATTCTTGGCCAAATAGCGCGCAGCATAGGCTGCCGAACGGTCAACTTTCGTGGGGTCTTTACCAGAAAACGCACCGCCACCGTGGGGCGACGCACCGCCGTAAGTATCAACGATGATCTTACGACCAGTAAGGCCCGCATCGCCGTCTGGTCCACCGATGACAAATTTACCCGTTGGGTTCACATGCCATTCAGTATTGTTGGTGATCCAACCGTCTGGAAGCGACTCTTTGATATATGGTGCAACAATGGCTTGAACGTCTTCGCTCGAAAGACTTTCGTCCAAATGCTGGGTCGACAAAACAATCGACGTGGCCTCAACTGGTTTGCCATCTTCATAGCGGATCGTCAGCTGAGACTTGGCATCAGGGCCAAGTGTCGGTTCTTGGCCAGACTTCCGCACTTCAGCCAACCGACGCAAAATTGCGTGGCTGTACTGGATTGGGGCTGGCATCAGTTCTTCGGTTTCATTGACCGCATATCCAAACATGATGCCCTGATCGCCAGCGCCTTCTTCTTTGCCAGCTGCCGCATCAACGCCTTGGGCGATATGAGCGGATTGTTCATGCAAATAGTTCTGCACGTCCATCGTTTTCCAGTGGAACCCGTCTTGGGCATAACCAATGTCACGCACACATTCCCGCGCGATGTCTTCGATTCGGTCCATGACACCCTGTGGGCCACGAACTTCGCCACCGATCACGACACGGTTTGTCGTTGCGAACGTTTCTGCGCCAACCCGCGCTTCTGGATCTTCGGACAAAAACGCGTCCAAGACTGCGTCTGAGATCCGGTCACAAACTTTGTCCGGATGACCTTCTGAAACTGATTCAGAAGTAAAAATGTAATTCTTGCGCGCCAAAACATTATCCCGTCAATTTACCAACTCACCGCGTGCTTACCTTAGGCCAAACCAAACCGTCAAAGAGTTTGTTTCACGGCTTCGCACTGGAGTTTTACTTGCTGCAACTTTTTGCACATCAGTCGATCTTACGAAACGCCAAAAACCCTAGCAAGAGAAATGGCACCAATAGCACCAAAGGCGCAATTTGCGGCAAACGAGCATAAAACGTGCTGGCCAAAGGTTTGGGAAGCGGCGCGTCGATGTAGCCATCAATACCAAGCGCTAGAGAAACAAACGTTTGTCCATAGGGGTCGATCACCGCTGAAATACCAGTGTTTGCAACGCGCGCGATCGGAAGCCCCGTTTCAATCGCACGAGCGCGGGTCTGTGCGTAGTGCTGATAGGGACCGGAAAATTTACCAAACCATGCGTCATTGGTGATGTGCACAATCCAACGCGCATTTTCATTAGCGGCCCGAATTTTGTGAGGGAATATGATTTCATAGCATATTGCCGGAATGAACTCTGGAACCGCATCAACGGCACCAACTATATCGCCGCTTCCCGCTGAGTAACGGCCAGCATTCTGTGCAAGACCGCGCAGTCCAAACAATTCCCAAAAGCTAGCAACCGGAAGATATTCGCCAAATGGCACTAAATGGGCTTTGTCGTAATAGGCCTGCAACGACCCGTCGCCATTCAAAATTGCAGCGGAGTTGAACCAACGATCCGCCGTACGATCTATGTGGCGTGCGCCAATGATGAACGTCGCACCCGGTTTTCGTAAAGCGATTTCAACATTAAGATCGGGCGATTCATCAAACAGATACGGCACCGCGACTTCGGGCCAAATCACCACATCCACATCCCCCGGTGCAGCCGTCGCTTCAAGTTGACGCTTCCAAAAAACCGGCACCATTTCGCGTTGCCATTTTTCATGTTGCGCCGCATTTGGTTGCACCAAGCGCACGGTGGTTTCAGAGTATTCGATTTGATCGGGCAGACGGTTAGATGTGGCGACCCAGCCGCTTACAAAAAGAGCAAGTGCCGCGGCACCTCCTAGTGCGGTGCGGTTCAGAACGATCGGAAGGGCTGCGATTTGCAGTGTTAGGTAAGTCAGCCCAAAAGGACCGATAAAAGCGAGTGCTTGTGAAAGGGGGGTTTCAATCCAGATGTAGGCCGGCAAAGCCCACGGAAAGCCAGTAAAGAGGAACGAGCGCGCGATCTCTGCGATGGTTAAGGCGAGCGGTAACGCCACCACCTGCAGCCAAGATCGTGCCATAAGGCGGGCAAGCGAAAAGCCCAGCGCCCAAAACAGCGCTAAGCCCCCAGTCATTAGAAGTAATGCGAATGGCGCCATCCAGCCCGTTTTCGCTAGATCAACAAAGAATGGTTCTACGATCCAGTGCAGCACGCACAAAAAATACCCAAACCCTGCGAACCAGCCGATTGCAAAGCCACTGGTCTTTCTCTGATGATGAACAAGGTATGCCAGTGTTGGTACAGCCAAAAAGACCGTCCAAGGGAAATCAAAAGGGGCCTGTCCCAAACCAAGCGCCACGCCCGCAAGCCATGCAAACAGACGGGGATAATTTTGCAGCCCGTCAACAATTCTATTCAGCGGCTTGTCCCAATTCTTTTTGTCTACCAATGCGCACGCGTAGTCGTTTTATCCGTCGCGCATCGGCATCTAACACTTCAAATTCATGCCCTTGTGGATGGCGCACAACTTCGCCACGCAACGGTACTCGGCCTGCAAGCATAAACACCAAGCCGCCTAGCGTGTCCACGTCTTCGTCCAAGTCATCTGGCAAAAGGTCAACACTGGCGGCCTGTTCAAAGTCGGCAAGCTCTGTCCGGGCAAGCGCGCGGTAGACGCCTTCGCTTTCGACCGTCCAACTATCCGCATCATCCGTGTCATGTTCGTCCAAGATTTCACCGACGATTTGCTCAACAAGATCTTCCATTGTTAGCAGGCCATCAACGCCGCCGTATTCGTCAACAATAAGCGCCATATGCATGCGTTCATCCCGCATACGAAGCAGAAGTGCGCCAACCGGCATTGAAGGCGGCGCAATCAGCAATGGACGCACCATTGGCGACAGATCAAGTGGACCATCGTCACCGCGAAACCCGTGGGTCATGGCAAAATCTTTGACGTGGATAAAACCTTTGGGGTTGTCCAAAGTTTCTTCGTAAACTGGAATCCGACTGACGCCACTTTCCTTGAACTGGCGTTTCAGTTCGCCTGCATGAACATCTTCGGCAACAGCGATAATGTCTGCACGAGGAATAGCCACATCTTCAGCGCGTAGATCGCGCATGTTGCGAAGATTGACCAGCATCTGACGCTGACCAGCCGCGCTTTCACGGTCCAGTTCGGTGGCGGCTTTGGGTGCTTGTTGCACAGGCCGACGACCGCGGCGCTGAAGCACCCAGTCCAAAAAGCTTACGGTAGAATTTTCTTGTGAAGGGTTTGAATCCTGCGCGCTATGCGCTGCCCTAGAGGATCCGTCTGAAGTGTCGCCCATTAGCTCCGTTTCCAATCATCCGGCAATTCATTTCTTCGCCGATGAAGCCCTAATATGGGCTGTCTATACCCAATATTTCAAGGGTTTTAATTTCTGTGCGTTCCATAAGTGCTGCATTTGCATCCGTGTCATGGTCGTACCCCAAAAGATGAAGCGTTCCGTGAACAATGAGGTGCGTCGCATGGTCACGAAGCGTTTTTTTCTGCTCAACGGCTTCGCGGGCGCAAGTGTCATAGGAAATTGCAACGTCACCGATTTCTGGATCGGTGGGTTTCCTCGGAACATCACCGTCTTTTTCGGGTGCCAAATCTTCGCTTGGCCATGAAAGAACGTTGGTGGGTTTGTCGATGCCGCGATGGGCCTTGTTGAGCTCTAGAAGTTTTGCGTCATTCGTCGCCAATAGCGCGAGCTCACAGGTTTCTGTCCCGACAGAAACTCTCTTCGCTAGGGCTTCAAGCGCTTGGGGCACAAAGACGTGCAGTTCTAGAGCGTCCCATCTTTCATCTTCGACTAAGATATCCGCTTCAATGTCGGCCACGGACGTTTCGGTCACGCTTCGCCTTTCTCATAGGCGCGGATGATTTTTGCTACCAATGGATGGCGGACCACGTCATCAGCTGTGAAGCGTGTAAAGCCAATGCCATCTACGTTGCGCAGAAATTTTTCGGCCTCGACCAAGCCCGACGTAACGCCGCGCGGCAAATCGATTTGCGACATGTCGCCCGTGACAATCATGCGGCTTCCTTCGCCCAATCGTGTCAGGAACATCTTCATTTGCATGGTTGTCGCGTTCTGACCTTCATCGAGAACCACAAAGGCATTTGACAAAGTACGACCCCGCATAAACGCAAGAGGGGCGATTTCGATGCGTTTGTCTTCGATGAGTTTGGCAACCTGTTTGCCCGGCAGAAAGTCGTTCAACGCATCATACAAAGGCTGCATGTAGGGATCGACCTTGTCCTTCATATCACCGGGTAAGAAGCCGAGCCGTTCACCTGCCTCAACAGCCGGGCGGGACAATACAATCTTGTCTACATGGCCCTCAATAAACATGGACACGCCCACCGCCACCGCGAGGTAAGTCTTGCCCGTACCCGCAGGCCCAAGACCAAATACCAATTCATTTTCAAAAAGTTGCTTAAGATACTGTGCCTGCGTTGGGCTGCGCGGCTCGACTGTTTTTTTGCGCGTCCGCACTTCAATGGCGTCGCCCTTAAACATTTCAATTTGATCGCCGGGCTCTGGTGCTGTGCCTTCATCGCTGCCACCCATACGGATCGCCGCATCGACATCACCGGGTTCAACCTGCTTGCCCGCTTCTAGCCTTGCGTAAAGCGCCCGCATGGCCGTTATCGCGTGCGACACTTGGTCGGGAGCGCCGTGCAAAGCCAATTCATTGCCACGCCGAACGATGGCCACGTCTAGGCCGGCTTCGATTTTGGTTAGGTTTCGATCAAATTCGCCGCATAGATCGATCAGCAAACGATTGTCTGGAAAACTTAATGTCTGGTCTGAATTTTCTTGGTCGTTCAGACCGCCGGGCAGGGCGTCTATTTCCAACGCGAACTCCTGAATTTGCACTCCGACACCATCGTCTTACGGTTCACCGATGGTGGCAAGAAATTTTATGCAGTTTTGCTTTTTCTTGAATGCACGTAAATCGTGACATTTTCAAATTTAGCAGTGTTTTTTACATCACGGCAAACGAGATAGATTAAATACCCGCCACCGGCATCACCAAGTGCCCAATTACAAAGCACCCCAAATATCCCCACTTTTATGGCAGAGATATTGATTGGTTTTTGAAATTAGGTCGCGTTTTGGCTAGTTAGTTCCGACCAACTGACGATCAAAGTCTTCCACGTTGTTATCGCTTGCCGAGATATTGTCCCGGCATACGGGAACCCCAGTTGGACGAACGCGTGGGGTCAGATACCCCTCAACACCATCATCAATGATCCAGTGATCGCACCCGTTTGGATCAATCCAAATCCCGGCACGCATCGCCGTGAGGTCACCTGAATCCAGACCAAAATCTCTGGTCGTATCGCCAGCACATGCAGCCACCAGACTTGTTGTAATTCCAAATACGGCAAACTTTACGTTTTTCATGGCAATCCCAGCTTTTTTAGATCTGCTCAAGAACATGACAGTTCCACCCGACGGTTTTGCGACCGACCTTCTGCGGTTGCGTTTGAGGCGATCGGAGTTTGTTCCCCAAATCCACGCGGCTCTGCAAGGACGCCCATGCGTTGCCCAATGGCAGCAACCGAGGCGGCGCGGCGCAACGATAGTTCCATGTTATACTTTTCATCGCCAACGCTGTCGGTATGGCCATCAACAAGGATGCGCTTTCCAACCAAACTCGTAAAGAAACGTTGAAGTTGTGCGCGGCCAGCGGACGAAACGACATCGCTGCCGCTTGCAAAGGAGGCAGATGTATCGAGGGTCAAGCATACATCTTCGGATGGGGGAACCGCGCGACAAACTGGTTTGCCCTGTTTGTCGAGGTGCGCGGACATATAGCCCTCTAGCCCATCGTCCATGACCCAGTGCTCACATCCATCAGGATCAACCCAAATGGTGGCAACCAAACGGCGATTATCGCTATCGTCTGTTATGCCGGTTGTGATGCTTTTGAAAAACCCACCAATGCCTTGGGCATGGGCTGAATGGCTAAGACCAATAACTAGTACTGAAACGAACGCAATTACCGTCGCTTGAATCTTCATTGTATTTCGTCTCCCTGCCATGTTTCCAAAATTTTGGAATTCAGGCCACCATTCCCGCAAATTCACAGTTGCGCGATGTTATAGGCTAGGTTTTTACCATAGTAAAAGCGATTTTGTTAAATGATGTGTCCAGTTAAGGAATTGCGACCAGAAGTTGTGACTTTTGTGGTTACGATTTCACCTATTCTGGTTTCTGGAGCGTCCACATGTACCGCGTGAAGGTAGGGCGAGCGGCCGACCAACTGGCCTTCATTTCTGCCCTTTTTTTCCAACAATACTGGTAACTCGCGGGCCACCATCGAGTGTTGGAAGTCTGTTTGATGGGCAGTGAGTTTTTCTTGCAGTATAGCAAGCCGTTCAGTTTTAACATCCTCATCGACTTGGGGTCGTTCAGCTGCAGGCGTGCCGGGCCGTTCGGAATACTTAAAACTATAGGCCTGCGCGTATTTTACCGCGTCACACAAATCTAATGTGGCTTGAAAATCTTCGTCAGTTTCACCGGGAAAGCCCACAATGAAGTCACCCGACAGGGCAATGTCTGTGCGTTTTGCGCGAATTCTGTCGATGACTTTTAGGTAGCTGTCAGCCGTATGTTTACGGTTCATCGCTTTAAGCACTTGATCCGAACCGGATTGAACGGGCAGGTGCAAATACGGCATCAGTTTTTCGATGTCACCGTGGGCGTCAATCAAATCATCGGTCATATCGTTGGGATGCGAGGTAACATAACGAATACGCGCAAGGTCTTCGATTTCGGCCAACTGTCGAATTAGGGTAGCGAGCGACCATTCACGGTCTGCGCCAGCGCCGTGATAGGCATTTACGTTTTGGCCGAGCAGAGTGACTTCTCGTACACCGCCTGAAACCAAGTGGCGCGCTTCTTCGATAATTTTTTCTGGAGGGCGCGATACTTCTGCACCGCGCGTATAGGGAACAACGCAGAACGCACAGAACTTATCGCAGCCTTCTTGAACAGTCAGGAACGCCGCTGGAGTTCTTTGTCGTAAAGAAGGTTTGGGAAGATGGTCGAATTTGTCTTCTTCGGGAAATTCTGTGTCGATTGCTTTTTCGCCGTTTTCCAGCTGACGCATCATTGCCGGAAGATTGTGATAGGATTGAGGACCGACAACCAGATCAACGGCTGGCTGACGGTCAACAATGTGTTCGCCTTCTGCCTGCGCAACACAGCCAGCAACCCCAAGTTTTAAGTTAGGGTTTTGGTTTCGATATTCCTTCAGTCGCCCAAGTTCGGAATAGACCTTGTCAGCCGCTTTTTCGCGAATATGACAGGTGTTCAGTAAAATCAGATCAGCGTCTGCTGGATCTGTTGTTTGTTCATACCCCGATGGTTCGAGCGCACTTGCCATGCGTTCGCTGTCATAGACATTCATTTGACAGCCGTATGTTTTGATAAACAGCTTTTTGTTGGCCGACATCGCAGTATCCTAAGACTCGTGAAGTTTTACCGCTATTAGAGGCGACCAACCTCAAGTGCAACGATACGGTTTAGGACAAACCTTAGGCGTCTGCTTTCTTCGGCTTGCGTCCTAAGCCAATTTTCTTGGCCAGTTGTTGGCGTTTTGCCGCATAGTTGGGCGCGACCATGGGATAATCTGGTTTTAGGCCCCATTTCGCACGGTAGTCTTCCGGTGTAAGGCCGTAAGACGTCATCAGATGACGCTTTAGCATTTTTAGTTTTTTGCCGTCTTCAAGGCAAATGATGAAGTCATCTGTGATTGATTTTTTGATAGGAACAGCTGGTACGAGTTGTACTTTTTGGTTTCTATCGTTGTCGCTTAAATCAGCAAGCTTCGAAAACACCACGTCAATCAGTTCAGACAGTTCGCTTGTGGACACATTATTGTTTGCGACATGACTGGATACGATTTCGGATGTAAATGCGAGTAGCTCTGCCCTTTCGACAGAAGTATTGTCACTCATTTTGATTTTTCTTCCTGTGTGTTTGTAACCTAGAAAGTCCAACTATTCGCGACCGCTCTAAAACTTCCCCGTCAAGTTTAGAGATGCCCAGGACTTTCTATTGTGTGTGCTTAACAATCGTATCTCTATATTTGAGTGTCAATCACTAAGAAATCACGTCTACTTGCGGTTGAAGGCTATTACCATTGGCTGATAAATTCGCCACTACTGTCCTATTTTGGGACAAATCACGTCATGCCCGTTTCAAAATTAGTAGGTGACTTTTGGAATATTTGTTTCTTGTCTATGTGAAATATGCGCCACTTGTTGGTCGCATGTTAGGGTTATCTAATGAGAGACAGTTTGCATGAATTCCGAAAAACTAAATAGTGCTGTGAAAGTGCTATCCGGCCTTCCAACTGGCCCCGTCGTTCTTATTCTTAATGAGGACGATGTAGAACTTTCATCGACGATTACGCATCACCAGAATATCGGGTTTTCAAATATCGTGGTGCTGGGTCCGAGCCGTGATTTGGAATCCGCAATAATTGGGTTGGATTGGACAGTTCAGCCCTCTCTTGCAGACACGATCAATCCATTGCTACCGTCCTTGGCTGGGCGTTGGGTGTTAGCCGTATGGAATGCGGAGTTCTTTTATTTTCCGTTCTGCGAAGAACGTGCGGCCAGCGATTTGTTGATGTTTTCGGCTAGTGAAAACAGATCGGCAATCCATGCAATGACAGTGGATATCTACTGCGAAGATCTGGAACAAAGCCCAAATGGGGTAGATCTTGCCCATAGCTATTTTGATGGCTCCGGATATTTTTCGCAAGATCGGTTTGACGGTCCACACAGGTTAGAGCGGCAGAAGAATATCTTTGGCGGTCTGAAGTGGCGTTACATGCAACATATTCCTTGGCAACGGCAGCGCATTGACCGCGTCCCTTTGTTTAAGGTGAGTGACAGTTCTGTTTTGTCAGAAGATGGTCTTTTGGAAGATCCAGAACAAAATACGTTGGAAAGTGCTTGGCATAAGAGCCTGACTGGTGCCGTCGTTTCTTGTCGTGTGGCAAAGTCGTTGCGCCACAATCCTGGGTCACAGTTTGACGTGGGTAGTTTTAAGTGGAGCCAGTCCCAGAAGTTTGAGTGGGCGTCGACGCAACTGATGGCACAAGGGTTTATGGAACCGGGTCAGTGGTTTTGACGTATGGCTTCTCACAAAAAAAATGCCCGGCACATCAGTGCCGGGCAGGCTGACCACACCACGCAAAGGGACCAGCGTGGAAGGATCAATACTCTTAGTTTAGGACGCTGACTTCATGAAGTCTGGGTATGCTTCCATGCCCAATTCGCTTGTGTCCAAACCGTTGATTTCGTCTTCTTCGGATACGCGGATGCCCATGATGCCTTTAAGAACAACCCAGAGGATCAGCGATGAGATAAAGACGAATGCACCGACGATAATGATTGGCACGACCTGTCCAGTCAAAGTCGCATCAGGGTTCGAAAGCAGAACCGCCAATGTGCCCCAGATACCAGCAAATAGGTGTACTGGGATTGCGCCAACAACATCATCGATTTTGAACTTGTCCAGAAGTGGAACTGTGAACACTACGATCACACCACCAACTGCGCCGATGGCAGTTGCCAAGCCCAAGGAAGGTGTCAATGGTTCCGCTGTGATGGACACAAGACCTGCCAACGCGCCGTTAAGTGCCATCGTAAGGTCCACTTTGCCGTACATGATCTGAGTAATGATCATCGCCGCAACAACACCACCAGCTGCAGCAGCGTTGGTGTTTGAGAAGATACGCGAGATATCAGCCGCATCACCAACTGAGCCAAGAGCTAGTTGCGAGCCGCCGTTAAATCCGAACCAACCCATCCACAGGATAAATGTACCCAAAGTAGCAAGCGCCATGTTTGAGCCCATGATTGGCTTAACAGAACCGTCAGCGGCATATTTACCGATACGTGGCCCAAGGATGATTGCACCTGCTAGAGCAGCCCAGCCACCTACAGAGTGAACAACTGTTGAACCAGCGAAGTCCAAGAAGCCCCACTGGCTGTCAAGGAAACCACCGCCCCATTTCCAAGACGCTTGGATTGGGT
>CAZBBZ010000014.1:0-17461 GCA_964489925.1 uncultured Rhodobacterales bacterium | reverse complement strand
AGACCGTCCGTCACGCCAAAGGCGTGCTTTCAGCACGACGGGCTGGCGATTTGGTTGGGCTTGGTGCTTCACATGTAAGCTAAGAGGTGTTTGGCCGCCATAAAATGCGCGTAAATAGTGCAGCATCGCCATCCCCCGGTCTGGCTGAGTGATTTGCCGATCATCCGCACTAGGCCCTGACCAAACCTCAACTCCCAAATTCACCCGCTTGCGCCTTTATATCCGGTTGGGTAACTGATGCGCTTAGAACCACAGGGCCTCACTTTTATGTCGACGATCAAACTTGCCATTGGAAGTATCTTTGTCGGCTTTCTGGTTTTGGGGCTGAAACTTCTAGCCTATTGGCTCACCGGGTCTGTCGCGCTTTTATCGGACGCGCTGGAGAGCACGGTCAATGTGGCCACGGCTTTTGCGGCCCTGATTGCGATCCATTATGCGGCCAAACCTGCGGATGCCAATCATCCCTATGGGCATCATAAGGTCGAGTATTTCAGCGCCGTTTTGGAAGGGGTGATGATTATCATCGCCGCCTTGCTAATTTTCCGCGAAGCTTATGTGGGCTTTATGGCCCCTTCCCCGATCAACGCCCCCTTTGAGGGGTTGATGATTACCATGCTGGCCACCCTAATAAACGGTGGATGGGCTTGGGTGCTCATCACCAAGGGGCGTGCCAAAAAATCACCTGCATTGATGGCGGATGGGCGGCATCTGTTGTCGGATGTTTTTACCTCTGTGGGCATTACAATCGGCGTGATCTTGGCCTTTGTTACAGGATGGTGGATTCTTGATCCGATCTTGGCGGCATTGGTTGCCGTTAATATTCTGTGGTCGGGGTGGAAAATCGTCAAAAACTCTTTGAGTGGTCTGTTGGATGAAGCGGTGCCCGATCAATTGCTCACCGAGATCGAGCAAATCATCGCGGCCCAGTCAGGTGGGGCCATGCAGTCCCATGACTTGCGGACCCGCCAAGCAGGGCCGGTAATTTTCATTGAATTCCACTTGGTCGTGCCCGGTGAAACCACTGTGTTTCAGGCCCATGAGATTTGTGATCGGATCGAACTGGCGCTTAAGCGCGCCATAGATCAGGCACAGGTGACGATCCACGTTGAGCCGGAACATATGCTGCACCACTCTGGCGCTATTCTTCCTGAGTGACGCGCTGCAAACGTGGTTACCCCCGCTTGCCGTCCGCGTCCAAGATCATGTCACCATCTTGCTTATAAAACGGACCCGCGGGCCAGTTTTCCAGCAGATCCAGCGCCGCATCCGACGGGCGGCACAGTTTAACGCCTTTGGGCGTGCAAACGATGGGGCGGTTGACCAGAACGGGATGTTCCAACATCGCGTCCAAAATCGCGTCATCAGATACATTGGGGTCTAACAACCCCAAGTCTTCTGCCGGGCTTTTGCTGGTGCGCAAAGCGTCGCGTGGGGTCAAATCGGCGACCGCAAATAGCGCCAAAAGCTGTGGACGGGTCCAGCCTGTGTCCAGATACTCGATCACTTCAGGCTCGTAGCCCGCCGCGCGGATCAATTCTAACACATTGCGCGACGTGCCGCAGTTTGGGTTGTGGTGAATAACGATCATGCTTGGCCCCCGTTGATTTTGTCGACGGACATAATCCAGTACCAGATGTAGGCCAAGCCTAATTCGCCCCGTGCACGCCCCTTTGCGTGGGCCGCACATAAAAGCGCTAACACTTTTGTTATTCAGCTTGATTGGATTTACGCAAAAACCTCCGCCATTGTCCCCCTACAGCACTTGGTTTCTCATAAATTAGTAGGGGCCGACAAATTTATCTTGGAGATAAAGATGACGAGTTTTACGGCGCAGTACTTTTTTATCAGCAACGGTTTGGGCGGGCCACGACCTGCAATTCAAACCGCGACCCTCACAGATACAGACCTCATAAGAGGCAATGACGCAGACGAACGCGTGACCAACGAAGGGGGGGGATCGATTTTTAATGGGTTCACCGCTTTTGTACAGACAGGCTATAGCCTGAGCAGCGTCCAGCGCGTCACTTTGGAAGGAGAGTCGCGCACAACCGTGACCTTTGATGATGGATCATCGCTGGCAGGCGTGAACGCCTTGCGGGACTTCGCAGCGGGCAGTTATGGCAGTTCTTATAGCTGGTTCCTGTTGGATCAAGACGCGCTCGCCTCTGTGGGTAAAACCATAATGGATGTGGAAAGCGTCAGAGTGACGGCGAATATTGACCATGACCTAAGCTGGGCGGACCTTGGCTTTACGGCCACGATTGAAGCGCCAGAAGTGCCAGAGCCCCCGGCTCCAGAACCCCCTGCGCCAGAGCCGCCTGCTCCAGAAGTTCCTTCGACAATCGTTATCGAAGGCACGAACGGGAATGATCGGTTGGTTGGCACAGATGCGGATGAAATTCTAATCGGTGGCAACGGCAACGATAAGCTGTTTGGTCGTGATGGTGCGGATACTTTTGTGTTTGGAGCGGACGCGAGTGACGGAGATCGCGATCGGGATGTGATCCGGGATTTCGATATGAACGAGGACATCATCTTGCTAGAAGACGGCGCCGAAATTCGCCGTATTGCCGAACGCGACGACCGTGTGGTCATCTGGCTCGAAGGTGATCGTGACGTTATCGTAGTGCGCGATGCAGATGCGAGTATTGTGGACAACATCGTGTTTGAAAACGACGCGATCGCCTAAGGATTGTTGCGACCCTTAGGGGGCAATATCCTCGATACAAAGTGGACGAGCATCCCAAGGGCCGCACAGTGTAACGCCTTTGGGCGTGCAAACGATGGGGCGCAGGCCGTGCGCGGGGTTAGGCCCGCCACGGCCACGAGCGCCAAAAGCTGCGGGCGGGTCCCTTTTGTTTAGGCCGTGACTTGCGCCAGTGCGGCGCGTCATTCTGTTGGGGTTTTGGCTTGCGCAAAGTTGCCGAATTCAACCATATAGACCGCATATAACGCCGCGAGCAAAAGCAGCCCATCGGTAAAGCTGCCGCCCTCTGGCGGCGGGTCTTCTTCATAGGCAAGCCCTTCTGACCAACCGCTGCAAGAGGATAGCGCCAAGCTGGACACCAAAACTATGAGTAGCTGCTTTTTGAACATTTAGGACCGCTTTTCAGGATGAATGCCAACGGGATACACGCTAGGGCAGAGTTACCGGAAATTCAAATACTTGAAAATTGGGCGCTAAACTTGAAGGATCGGGGCTCGAATTGGGCGAGACAATTTTCGCCCCTTTTCAACCCATTCTCAAGCGCTTTTGCTTGTACCTAATGCGTTTTGCCTGTCATATAACGCAACAGCAAACGCCGCGAAGGATCAAAGCTTGCCCCCCCACATCGACTACCCCGCTCGTATTCAAGACGCTCTGCGCCAAACTGTTGCAACGCTGCTCTCGGAAGTGGCCGAGGACGGGCTGCCGGGCGATCATCACTTTGTTATCACCTTTCAAACCCAGCACCCCGGCGTTGATGTGCCTGATTGGATGCGCGAGCAATACCCTGATGAGATGACCATTGTGATGCAGCATTGGTTCGACAATCTGGTGGTGATGCCCGACCGCTTTACGGTGACGCTGAACTTTAACAACACACCCGAACCTATGGTGATCCCGCTGGCGGCTCTTGTGTCTTTCGTGGACCCGTCGGTCGAATTTGGCCTGCGCTTTGACAAAGCGGATGACGATATGAGCCTCAATAGCGGGGACGCGCCTGCCTATTTGCAAGAGGTAGGGCAAGAGATCGTTGACGACAAAACTGTTGATGAAGCGCCAATGATGGATGACGCAAACGCGGATGAGCCTGCGCCCGAAGAAAAAGGCGCGGTCATCAGTTTGGATGCGTTTCGCAAGACTTAAAAACAGCTTTGGCCGCGCTTTGTGGTCTCCTAGACTTCATCTAAATGCTTTGCCCCAAGAAAATTTGGGCAAAGGAAAATATCCAGCACGAATTGTCATGTTAACCATGTCGGGCTAAGAGGCCCGAAATAGCTTTACCAAGGATACCCCATGACCGATTTTCGCACTGAAACCGACAGCTTTGGACCTTTAGAAGTTCCGTCCGAAAAATACTGGGGCGCGCAGACCCAGCGTTCGATTATGAACTTCCCCATCGGCTGGGAACGCCAACCTATTGCGATTGTGCGCGCGCTTGGGGTGATTAAACAGGCGGCGGCCACGGTGAATATGGACCAAGGCAAGCTGGACAAAAAGCTGGGCAATGCGATTGTTGAGGCGGCTAAAGAAGTGGTTGCCGGCAAGCTCGACGATCATTTTCCGCTGGTGGTGTGGCAAACGGGCTCTGGCACGCAATCAAACATGAACGCCAATGAAGTGATTGCGAACCGCGCGATTGAAATGCTGGGCGGGGAAATTGGGTCGAAAGATCCGGTGCATCCGAATGACCATTGTAATATGGCCCAATCGTCCAACGACACCTTCCCCACCGCGATGCATATCGCCACCGCGCGCACGGCCCATGATGTGCTGCTGCCGGGTTTGGAAAAGCTGCAAGAAGAGCTGGACAAAAAGTCCAAGGATTTCGCCGAGATTATCAAGATCGGGCGCACGCATACGCAGGATGCGACCCCTTTGACGCTGGGCCAAGAATTTGGTGGGTATGCCTATCAGGTCAAGCAAGGCATCGCGCGGATCAATGCGGCTTTGAAGAACATCTACCCACTGGCGCAAGGCGGCACGGCCGTTGGCACGGGGCTGAACACGGTCAAAGGTTTTGATAAAGCCTTTGCAGCAGAAGCGGCGAAAATCACCAAGCTGCCCTTTGAAACCGCGCCGAACAAATTCGAAGCCTTGGCAGCCCATGATGCGATTGTGGAAATGTCGGGTGCTGTGAAAACCGTGGCTGCGTCCTTGTTCAAGATTGCCAATGACATTCGCTTGCTGGGCTCTGGTCCGCGCTGTGGTTTGGGCGAGTTGGCCCTGCCGGAAAACGAGCCGGGCTCCTCCATCATGCCGGGCAAAGTGAACCCCACCCAATGCGAAGCGATGACCCAAGTTTGCGCCCATGTGATGGGCAATGATGCGGCGATTGGTTTTGCCGGATCACAAGGGCATTTTGAACTGAACGTCTATAAGCCGATGATGTCCTATAATCTGTTGCAAGCCATGCAGTTGATTGGGGATGCCAGCGTCGCGTTTACCGACAAATGCGTGGAAGGCATCAAGGCGGATGAAGATCGGATTTCCAAACTGATGTGGGAAAGCCTGATGCTGGTCACAGCTTTGGCCCCAGAGATTGGGTATGACAACGCCACGACCGTTGCCAAGACCGCCCATAAGAACGGCACGACCCTGAAAGAAGAAGCGGTTAAGCTGGGCTTTGTGGATGAAGCGACCTTTGACAAAGTGGTGCAGCCCAAAAACATGATTGGGCCGAAGTAAGCGTTCTACCAATAACGGGGGATCGCGTAATCCACGTATCCCTCGTCATAGGCGAGCGCGTCAAAGCCGTCGTCGAACTCTTTCAAAAACGCACCCGCGCTCGGGACATCCGCTTTGGGGGCATCCCCCCAGAGTTCCGAGCGCATCAATGCCTTGGCGCATTGAAAATACATCTCGCCAATGGTCACAACGATCACCGTGCGCGGCTTTATGCCTTTGCGCTCAAAACTCGCTAGAACCTCGGCATCGCGGGTGACAATCGCCGTGCCGTTCACCCGCACCACATTGTTTGACCCCGGCACCATAAACGTCAGGCTTACGCGGTCATCGCGCACAAGGTTGCGCAAGGTATCAATGCGGTTGTTGCCCCGCCAATCGGGAAGCAAAAGCGTCTTTTCATCCACAATGCGCACCACCGGGCCGCTGTCCCCGCGCGGACTTGTATCTGTGCCTTCTGGCCCTACGGTGGACAGCATCAAGAACCGCGCCGCATCTATCCATGTTTTGTAATGCGGGGTCATTTTGGGTGTGACTTTGTCGATCGACCCTTGCACCGGGTCGCCATAAATTTCGATCAGCGTATCCACATCCTTGATCGGTTCTACTTTCAAAGTCATGTTTGCCTCGCGCGCGGTTGGTCGTTAACTGTTGTCTTAGCTTAGGAATTGATGTGATGGCTAAAGTTATTTCCCTTCGACAAGCGCGCAAATCACAAGCGCGCGCGCAAAAGCGTGACGTTGCATCGGCAAATGCCGCGCAATCCGGGCTAAGTCGCGCGCAAAAAGATGCGGCAAATGCGCGGGTGTCAAAGTTCAAACGCCATGTGGATCAGCACAAAAGCGAAGACGGGCCGCAAAATGGCGAGACCTGAAAAACATTCGCTTAGTCTGCGCGGCCATCGCACATCCGTTTCGCTGGAAGCAGAGTTTTGGGCAGAGTTTCGGCGCATCGCCACCCAAAAAGGGCAAACGATCAACGGGCTGGCCGCAGAAATAGACGAAGAACGCGGGCTTGAAAGTGGCCTCGCCTCGGCCATTCGTCTATACGTGCTGGCGTGGTATCAGCAAAAGGCGCGCGCGGACGATGAAGAAACTTGACCTCCCCCCGGTTTGGACAATTTTGGCAATTCTGCTGACGGTTATCATCGCGAAAATCACCCCGGATTGGGGCTATCGATCCCAAGTTGGCAGCGCGTTTTTGGTGATCGGTGGCATCGCCCTTGGCATATGGACCGCGCTCACGTTTCGCAAAGGGCAAACGACCATTCACCCCGGCCACACCCCAAGCGCTTTGCTGACCAGCGGGCCGTTCAAGTTTTCGCGCAACCCGATTTACACGGGCATGATGCTAATCACGATTGGCATCGCGCTTTATTATGGCAATATCCTCGCGTTTTTGCCCGCACTGGCGCTGTTTTTCATCCTAGACCGCAAGTTTGCCCGTCCCGAAGAAGCCACGCTGATCGAAACCTTCGGGCAGACGGGCAAAGACTACGTGGAAGCGGTGCGGCGCTGGTAGGTTTCAGCGCTTGGGTTCACAAACGTATGGCCAACCACAGATAGATAGATCCCGTCTTCTGCCCGTACCGTAAGATGGGCGACCGGCACAGGCGGGGGACCGTCCAAATCGACCTCATATCTTGCACAAAACATTGCCAGCATCATCGCGCCTTCGAGCGTGGCAAAGCCTGCCCCGGGACACACCCGCGGCCCTTTTGAATAGGGCAGATAAAGACCGTTCGGGCGCGCTTGCCAGCGGTCCGGATCAAAGGCATCCGGGTCGTCCCATTGGCGCGGCGAGCGTTGCACGTACCACGGCGAAATCATGCAGATGTCGCCCTTGGCCACAGGCATTTTGCGCATGGTATGTTGCCCATCAGATTCGCGCAGCAACACAGGAACGGGCGGGTAAAGGCGCAAAATCTCTTTCCAGACATCGCGGGTAAAGGGCAGATTGCGCAGATCGCTATAGCTCAAGTCACGCCCTTTAGTGACGTTCAAAACCTCGGCCCGCAAACGGTCTTGGGCGGGTTTATTCTGGGCCAAGCAATAAAGCCCCCACGCCAGCGCAGAGGCCGAGGTTTCATGGCCTGCGAGGAAAAATATCGCGACCTGATCGACCATTTCATCATTGCTAAACCCTGCCCCGGTTTGCGGGTCTGTTTGGGTCATCAGCCGGGTTGCCAGATCATCAGGGGCCGTTCCTGCATCAAGCGCACGCTGGCGTTCGGCCACCAGTGCGGTGATTTCAGCCCTGATAATGCGCGCGTATTTCGCCCCCTTGCTGCGGCCAATTCGCAGCTTTGGTGCGCCCAAAACTGCGCGCGAGGACAGCATGGGTTGGGCGCGTTGATAGGCGCGAAAGGCGTCAAAAATCTTTGTGGCGCGGGTTTGAGTAATGGGAATAGAAAACAGCGTGCGGAAAATCACATCGGCAGCGAAATAGGAACACTGCGCTTCGACCTCGACCCGACCGGTTGGCATTTGATCCAAAGCAGCGCGGGCGGCGTCTTGCATGGGGGCAAATAGATCGCGCAACCGATCCGCGCCGAACGCAGGGTCAATGATGCGCCGCTGGCGTTCCCATTCCGGGCCATTGGTCACAAACACCGAACGGCCCAAAAGCCCTTTGAGCGCCCCGCCCATACCGCGCGCCTTGGGCATGGACAGCACCAAATCCGTATAGGCCGGATCATTGACGAAAAAGCTGGTAAAGAACGGCGTCTTTTGACGCGCCACAAGCGCGCGATAAAGCTTGGCGGGCTGAGAGCGGAACATGTCTTGGCGAAACGCACGGATGCGTTGGCGAATGCTCAAACCCTCGGGGCGCGAGGGCGGTTTGGGTGGATAGGTCTTCATTCATCCATGCCCCGATAGCGCGATAACACACGGCGGATGGTTGAGGGTGACGATGCGCGCCCGTCAAAACGGTCCTGTAAGGTTAGCGGGCCTGCGGTAATGGCGAAATAGTCGTAATCTGCCGGGCGATCAAAGGCGCATAGATATTGGATGTGCCGCCGAAAAAACTGCCACTTGGTTTTGGCGTAAAGATCCGGTGACAGGGTGTTCTTGAACGCGCCGGACAAAACGATGGGCCATTTTTGGTTCGCGTTTGAAACGCCGGACACGGCCACCGGGTCTGACAGCGCAAAACAAGCGCCATCACCAGGGGCAGATACATCGATCCAGGTTAAAGCATCGCTTTGTGACAGCTCTGCCAGATCCCGGCGCAAACTATGGGCTTGGGGTAAAAAGGTTTGCATGGGGATCACTTGGCCAAGCGTCAGAAACCCGATTGCGGGGGCTTTTTCCGTCCCACGTGATTTCAAATAGTCATTGACCGCGATGCAGGCCAATTGCGCACCAGTGGAATGGCCGATCACCAAAACCTCGTCTACATCTGTTTTGGCCACGTCGCGCATACGCGCCGAAAACTCCGCCAATCGCGCGCGGAGGGCATGGGGAATGCGCCCCTGCTCACTGGCGTTAAACCCGTAATCGTGGATCAGGTAATAAACGAAATAGCGCCGATCAATGCGGCGAAACCCTTCGAGCACGCCAAAGCCTGCAAGCGCGCCCAAACCCCAAGCCATGAAGCTTGGCGTGCCAAGACTGGTGGCAAAGCGGGCCAAGAGTGACCCGATAAAAACAGCGATCAACAGTTGCAACAGAAGGGCCAAAACCGGGTAGATCGCCACCAACATTGGCGTGCCGCGCAAGCGGACCAAACGCATAAAAGCGCCAGAGGCCGCATAGGTCCAAATGGTGCGCAGCATCACCAAATAAGTGGCCGGGACCGAGCGCGCCATTGAGCTGCGCACGATGTCTTGCCATGTCAGCAATTCAATCGTGGTTTGGGTGTCATGCCCGTCAATTTGCGTTGCAACATCCCATGAAAAATTGCCCGCGCTTTTGCGGCGCGCCACAGACAAGTCATAGCCTGAAATGCCCGCCTGCAATTCACCTTCGCGGCGATAAAGCTCGCGGTAACGGCGCGGTGCGTTTGGATCATACCCGGGCACAAAGAAAACATGCCGTTTGCGCACGGACTGAATTTTGGGATCTTGTTCTTGTTCTGCCAAAAGTTTGGACCATTTGGGGGACGACAACCGCTTAAATCGCGGGCGGCTGCCAGAGGTATTCATGTGTTGTAAAGCGCAGTTACCCGATCACAGCAAGAAAGGGAAACGTCTCTATCAACCAGAAGGATATATCCGCAAATCCGCCGGTCAGCAGTAGGATTCCGACAAAGATCAGAAGCGCACCCATGACTTTCTCGATCAAGGCCATGTGCCGTTTGAGCCGGGTCATCACGCCCATAAAGCGGCCAATAAACAGCGCGGCGACTAAGAAGGGAATCCCAAGCCCGGCGGCGTAAAATGCCATCAACAGAACCCCGCGTGTGAACGACGCGTCTTGGGCGGCCATGGATAGGATCGCGCCCAGAACAGGGCCAATACAGGGGGTCCAGCCAAAGGCGAAGGCAAGCCCGAGGATGTAAGCCCCAAGCGGACTGCCGCCTTGCTCGCCTGCATCGATGCGGGCTTCGCGAAAAAGGAAGGGGATGCGGATCAGGCCCAGAAAATGACACCCAAACAGGATAATCACAGCGCCCGCCACATAGTTGAAATAGGTCTGATAGGTCAGAAAGGCGCGGCCAATGGCGCTGGCGGCAAAACCAAGCAAGATAAAGACCGTGGATAGTCCCAGCACAAAAAACAGAGCGGCCATCACCACAGCGCGGTTCGGCCCCTTGTTATCGGTCATCTCGGATGTGGAAATCCCGGCCATATAAGCCAGATAGGGCGGCACGATGGGCAAAACGCATGGGGACAGAAAGCTGATGACCCCGGCAAAGGCTGCGATTGCGGCGGATACCAAAAGCGAGGCGTCGAATATGTCAATTCCAGCGAACAAGGGCGCATCCTTTGGGAACCATTGGGTGGTCTATTGTCTGGCTCTATTTAGGCCTGCCAAGGACCTAAGTCATCCAAACAATCATCACAATAAGTTCGACAAAGATTTCACTGATCGTTAGGTCATTGGGCATGACGAACACAGAATTTCTTGATGCCACGGGGCTGTTATGCCCCCTGCCCGTGTTAAAGGCCCGCAAACGCTTGAAACTGCTCGAAAAAGACGCAGTTTTGGAAATTCACGCCGACGACCCTGCAGCCGTGGTAGATTTTCCACATTTTTGTGTGGAATCGGGTAATGAATTAGTCGAGATTCGCGAGATTGATGACGGAAGCCATATTTTCGTAATTCGTAAAAGCTGATAGAAGGCACCTGTTCGTTGGATTGGGATAAATTAAGAATTTTCCATAAAGTCGCTGACGCGGGGTCGCTGACCCATGCGGGCGAAGAATTGCACATGAGCCAATCTGCTGTGTCGCGCCAGATCCGCGCGCTCGAAGAAAGCATTGATGCGACACTGTTTCGCCGTCATGCCCGTGGGTTGATCCTGACGGAACAGGGCGAGTTGCTGCACAAGGCGACCTCTGAAATGTCATCGCAACTTGATGCGGCCTCCGCGCGTATTCGCGATGCCGAAGAAGGTGCGATTGGCGAGTTGCGGGTGACCACGACCTTTGGGTTTGGCACCATGTGGCTGATCGGGCGGTTGGGCCGCCTGTTGGATCAATATCCAGAGTTGAAGATTGATTTGCGCTTGGATGAAGCCGTGCTTGATTTGCCGATGCGCGAGGCGGATGTGGCCATTCGTATGAAAGAGCCAAGCCAAGCGGATTTGGTGCGCCGTCGTTTGATGGATGTGCGTATTCAGTTGTTTGCCACCCAAGCCTATCTTGATCGTGCAGGCACCCCGAAAAAACCGGGGGATTTGGCCAAGCACACGCTGTTGACCCAGCCTGTGGATACGGCACAACCCAATGCAAGTGCGCTTTGGTCCAATACGTTGTTGTCCACCCATGAACCACGTGTGGTGTCGATTAACAGCTATTTTGGGGTGCTTGAGGCGGTGCAATCCAACCTTGGGATTGGTGTTCTGCCGGATTACTTGCAGTATGAAGCGCCCGAATTGGTGCGGGTCTTGCCTGATGAAGAAAGCGAGATTGTGCCCGTGTTCCTTGCCTATCCCGAAGAATTGCGCCACTCAAAAAGGGTGGCTGTGTTCCGGGATTTTGTGCTGGATGAAATTGCCGAGAACCGCAAAGCACGCCGACAAAACACCTAATTGCTGTCAAACTTTCAACACGTTTTCCCAGTGTTATGCAGGTACGGTATGTCGGATATGCACTCGTTGTTCTTGTCTCCGACGAATGTCAGACCTACGTACCGTGTCGAAGGTGTCCGAGGTGACTCGGATATCTTCATCCTCCCTGTTGGACTTGGGCCGAGCTTCGCGCTCGGCCTTTTTTTTGGTCGGCCGTTTTTTTGTCTAGCTGCGGGACTGTTTTTTGCTCTTGATGGCTTTGCGGACCTTTTTGCCAAAAGAGCGATCATTTGCCCGGCGTTCCGCTAGGGTGGCGGAATTGAATTTTTCCTCGGCCACCAGTTTTTGCCAACGCGCGACCTTTTTAGGATCAATACTGCCATCAGCGATCCCGGCAAGAATGGCACAGCTCGGTTCTTGTTCGTGGCTGCAATCGTTAAAGCGGCAGGTTGTGGCAATTTCGGTCAGGTCGGAAAACAAATCCGCGACCCCTGCGGCCACATCCGTGAGCTGCAACTCGCGCATTCCCGGCGTATCCAAAATGGCATAACCACCGGGTGCGAAATGTAGCTGGCGACTGGTGGTGGTGTGCCGCCCCTTGGCGTCATCTTCTCGGATCGCGGCGGTGCTGCTTTTTTCTTCATCAAAAAGCGCGTTCACTAGGGTTGATTTGCCGACACCGGATGACCCAAGAAACGCAACCGTTTGCCCCGCAAGGCACCAGGGCGCGAGTTTGACCAGAGGTTCCGCACTAAGGGCGTTCAGCGTTACGACCTCGACCCGGTCAGAAATCTCGCGGGCTTGGGTTTGAAAGGGGGTCACATCTTCGCAAAGATCAGTTTTTGTTAGCAGAATGACCGGCGTAACTTCGGCTTCAAAAGCCAGCGAGATAAACCGCTCTAGCCGCGCCACGTTAAAATCGTCATTGCAAGAGGTGACGATAAAGGCCGTGTCCACATTGGCAGCAATCATCTGGGCCTGACGGTCATGTCCGGCGGCGCGGCGCTGGAACAGGCTTTTGCGGTGCAAAACCTCGCTTTCGCTTGGCTTTTCGGGGTTCCACAACAGCCAATCCCCAACGGTGGCGTCTGGCCCCGGCGGGATCATTGTATCAATCCCCTCGCCCAAAGCGCGCAGACCGTTGCGATGAACCTCTGTTATGCGCACAGGCGGGGTTTGGGATATGGCATCCGCGTCCGTTTGCTGGGCAAAGAACGGCTGCCAGCCCAAATGTTCCAGCGCGCTGCGCGCGCGCGGCGGTTTGGCCGCGTCTTTATCTGTGAAAAATTGGGAATAATCCTTGGTCATTGCGCCAGCTTACCGAGCCGCAGGGCGCAATGCGAGCGGCAAACAAAAAAGCCCGAAGCCCAAAGTTTGGGCATCGAGCTTGAGCGCCGGATTTGGCGTAAAAATTTAAGCAGCGTATGTATTGACCGACAGCTGATAGCCGCCAAGATCAAGATATTCGCTTTCGCTTTCGGTTGTCACCCGACCCAAATGATCGTTCCGGTAGGGGAAACGACCAAACTGGCGGATCACATCGCGATGCGCTTGCGCGTGTTTCAGAGCCTCGGCTCCCATTGCAGGCATACGCAAGGCAATCAAACGCACGCAGCGTTCTTGGTCCATCAGGCTTTCAGAATGCATCAGCGGCAGATAGAAAAACTGGCGCTCTGGTTCTGGAACTTTCAGATCATGGCCCATCACAATAGACCGCTTTGTAGCCGCCAAAGCCGCTGGATCGCTAGCATAGGCTTGGTCCGTGCCGCGGAACATATTGCGCGGAAATTGATCGAGCAGCAAAATCAACGACAAAGCCGTATCAGGCGCACAAAGCCATGATCCAAACTCGCCGGAACTCGCCCGATGCCACATATCAAGAAACTCGGTCTCAATGACGCGATCTAGTTCATCGCTACCATTGTACCAGCCACGAGGTCCAACCTCGTCAATCCAAAAATCAGTTACCCTCTTCGCGTCACTCATCGTTACACACCCCTAAACAAAAACACGCATTTGTTAAGTAAACGGGCGACACACCCATTTCGTCAAGAAATTTGGTAAAACTTACTAGACCTGTAACAATCTGTGGCATTTTAGTCCTCCCCTTCTTCTTGCTCGATCGCTTGTTCAATCGCGATGTCTTGGGCCACACCAAATGCGACTGGTGAGGCTTGCATTGAAACGGCTGAAAATTCGCCCTGATCTTCGACTTCGGGGGTGGCGCGCTGGGTCATTCGATAGCCCGCATAAAAGGCGATAATTAAAAACAGCGTTGAAATAAAAGCGAAAAACATGGATGGGCCGATGTTGGTCATCAAGGTTCCGACCACAAGCGGCCCCAAAATGGCACCAAGCCCGGTTAGAAAGATCAACCCCCCCGATGCGGCGGCCATTTCTTCATGGGCTAGGTAGTCGTTTGTATAGGCAATCAGCAGGGAATAGAGCGGATTTGCAACACCCCCAAGCAACAGTCCCAGCAGCATTAAAAACCAGAAGCCGCCACTAAAGATCGCGCCGATTCCCATCGCGACGCCGCCAAAGGCTGTGAGGATGGTCACAAGGATTCGCCGATCCATCCGATCCGACAGCAATCCGAGCGGGAATTGGAACAGCATGCCGCCCACGTAAATGATCGCCACAAACATGGATGTTTCCCCAAGGGTGAGGCCAATTTGCGTGGCATAAACCCCGGCCATCCCGAACTGCACCGCGAACACGCCGCCAAGGACAAACATGCCCACGCAGCCCAAAGGCGAGCGGCGCCAAAGTTTGCGCAAGGGCATGTTGTCGCCGGTGTCATAGGCAGGCACGGCGGACACGGATAATAGGATGGGCGCAAAAGAGATGCTCACGAGGACCGAGATTAGCACGAACAGCACGTAACCCGAGGGATCAGCGACGTTCAGAAAGGCTTGAGCGGCGATGATGCCGAGCATTTGCACGATGAGATAGGCCGATAGCGCTTGGCCCCGGTTTTCATTGGTCGCCAGCCCATTGAGCCAGCTTTCGGCAGCCACATACACGCCAGAAAAGCAAAAGCCGACGATGATGCGCAGAATAATCCAAGCCACCGGGTCGGGGATGGCTGCATAAAGGATAAAGACGGCGGAAATGAAAGAAGCAAGGGCCGCAAAGACGCGCACATGGCCTACCCGTTTGATGAGCCATGGTGAAATGCGCGAGCCGAGTAGGAAGCCCAAGAAATAGCCGGACATGACCATCGATAGGGTCGAGGCGGAAAAGCCTTCAAGATCCCCGCGCACCGCCAAAAGCGTGGTTTGCAAGCCATTGCCGACCATCAACAGGAACATGCCTGCCAAAAGCGCCCAAGCGTTGGAAAGAACATAGGCCATTGCGGTGCCCTGCCAAATCGACTGCGTTACAAGGTCCACCCTAGGGGGATGGGCGAAAAGGTAAATGCGTTCAAGCGACTAAGGCATGTCGTTTTTTGACACAGCAAGCACGATGTTGTGCGTTTGTTAGCCGGTGTTATTAGCCAGTGCTACCTATTGGGCAGCAACAAGCTGCTGTCGCCATAGCTGAAAAACCGCAAGCGTTCTTCGATGGCTTGGGCGTAAATCTCTTTCATGCGCGCATAGCCCACAAAGCCTGCCACAAGCATCAGAAGTGTTGAGCGGGGCAAGTGGAAGTTGGTGATGAGCCCGTCTGCGGCTTGGAATTTGAAGCCGGGCGAGATGAAGATGTCTGTGTCGCCCATCATGGGCTGAATACTGCCTGAACGCGCGGCGGTTTCGATCAGGCGCAAGGCAGTTGTGCCGACAGGAATGACGCGGCGGCCATCAGTCCGGGCATTTGCGATGGCTGTGGCGGCCTCTTGGGAAACCTCGCCCCATTCGGCGTGCATTTTATGATCGGCGATATTGTCGACCTTCACGGGCAGAAACGTCCCTGCCCCAACGTGCAAGGTCACGGTGGTAAAAGTGATGCCTTGCGCGCGCAGTTGGGCCAAGAGCGCGTCATCAAAATGAAGGCTCGCCGTTGGCGCCGCGACTGCACCGGGGCGGGCGGCAAAAACGGTTTGATAGCTGTCGTGATCGGTCGCATCCGGGGCGCGCTTTCCCGCGATATAAGGGGGCAATGGCATGGCGCCGGATTGCTCTAGCGCGGCAACCAGTGCGGCGTCGGTTTGCATGAAAGCAATTTTGACCATACCCTCGGCCGGCTCGTCGATCACCTCTGCGTCCAGCCCTGCCCCAAGGTCCAATTGATCGCCCGGTTTCAACTTGCGCGCAGGCTTGGCCAACGCCGCCCAAGTCCCATCGCCAAGATCACGCATCAAGGTCAGTTCGATCTTGGCGACCAGATCCTTACGTTTGCGCGTGCCTGACAAACGCGATGGCAAAACCTTGGTGTCATTCAGCACCAATAAATCGCCGGGCTTCAAGTAGTGCGCAATATTGTCGAAGGTCGAAAATTCGGTTTCAGCCCCACGCGCGACCAATAAACGCGCCGATGTGCGCGGCTCTGCGGGGCGCAGGGCGATCAGCTCGTCTGGAAGCTCAAAGTCAAAGTCATCAACGCGCAATTAACATGCCCTGTTTGGTAAACATCATCTGAGGCTTGAAGCCAGAGTGATCGGGCTATTATGGATGTGCATCAAAAGGTCAATCAAAAGGGTGATGCCATGAGCGCGCTTGACGTGGGACAGAAACTTCCGGAATTTGAAATGCCAGCATCTGGCGAGGCGACGGTGACAAACGCGGATTACGCCGGGGGCAAACTGGTGGTGTTCTTTTATCCCCGCGATGATACGTCCGGCTGCACGAAAGAGGCGATCGCTTTTACCGCGCTTTCTGAGGACTTTGCCGCAGCAGGGACAGCGATTCTTGGGGTGTCCAAAGACAGTGTGGCCAAGCACGAGAAATTCATCAAAAAACACGATTTAGGTGTGATTTTGGCCAGCGATGAAACGACAAATTTCTGTGAGGATTGCGGGGTTTGGAAAGAAAAATCCATGTACGGCAAGACGTACTTCGGGATCGAGCGGACAACAATTTTGGTCGATGAAACTGGTGTGATTCTTCAAGTTTGGCCCAAGGTTAAAGTCCCCGGACATGCCGAGGCTGTTTTGGAAACCGTTAAAAACCTGTAACTTTTGACGGCAAAGCTTGGTGTGGTCGGCGACTTTTCGCCGATCTCGCCAAATCGCTGTGTCTCCACAAAAAATTCGTGTTCTTGCCTTCTACAGCCCTGACCGTTGCGCTATCACGCTAGCGGGGTAACACGAACGTGACGCGACGGGACGAATTTTAATGGCTGGTACGCCTGAATCTAAACCATCATTGATTGGTCGGGTTTTCCCCGAGCAGCGCTTCTTTTTGAAGTCAGGCGATAGCCACACGCGTTATATCAAGCTGGGCTCGAAAGCCCAAGCAGCCATGGCATTTGGTGGATTGGTGATTTGTGGCTGGCTGACGGTTGCGACCTCTGTGTTGGTTTATGGTTGGCTGAGTGCTGATAGTGCGGCGCGTCAAACCCAAGCCTTGCGCGCGGCCTATGAAAGCCGGATCACGTCGCTGGCCGAAGAACGCGATACCCGTAACCGTGAAGCAGCTGTTGTGCATCAGCGCTTTCAAATGGCTTTGGGGCAGATTTCTCAGAGCCAAGCAGATTTGATGCAGCTGCAAGAAGAACGCCGCGAACTTTCCGCCGCTTTAGCAGAGATGCGCAGCAAACTTGCAACCACGGTTTCTGATCGCGACGATGCGCGGGCGAATGCGTCTGATCTTTCAAGCGAATTGAATACTCTGGAATCAAAATACGCCACGAACCTTGGCACGGAATCAGAGCTGACGGATACGTTGACCACCATCACAGCGGCCCTGTCCCAAACCGTAGAAGCGCGGGACGGCTCGCGCCAGACGGTGGATG